>DASXWB010000770.1:0-6574 GCA_036503915.1 Lacipirellulaceae bacterium
TTTACGACTTGCCACTGGAACCTCGGCTAAGCAACGCTTCGAATTGGTCGGTAATGCGGCGGATGTTGAAGTGCGTTTCGGCGTAGCGGCGGCCGGCTTCGCCGCATTGGCGGCGCAGCTCGGGTGAATCGATCAGCCGCCGGGCCGCCGCGCAGAAGCCGTCGACGTCGCCCGGTTCGACCACCAGCCCGGCGCCTATTTGCACCACGGTTTTCGATGCCAGGTTCTCGCCAGGCACGGCGAGCAGCACCGGCCTGCCGGCGCAGAAATAACTTAACACCTTCGACGGCACGGCGAACACGCCGGCCTCGGCGTCGAGGATCGCAAGCAGCACGTCGGCGCTTCCCAATACGTCGGGCAGCACGTCGAACGGTTGAAAACTCATGCGCCGCAGCGATCGAAGGTTTTCGGCCGCGGCGTGTTCCACGAGCCATTCCACCGGCGGCCCCTCGGACACGACAATCAGCTCGCCCGCCGAGTCGCGATCGAGCATGCGAGCCAATTCCAGGAGCGCGGCCGGGTTCGTCTTCATCGAAAGCGTGCCGGAATAAACGAAGCGCACGCCGTCGCCGAACTTGTGCTCGCGCGCCCAGGCATTGTCGCGCGGCCGCATGGGCATTTTCTCGAGGGGAGCCCAGTTATGAATCACATGAATTCGCGACGGATCGATTTCCCACTTATCGAAGAGCTCGCGGAAGTCCTCGGTGATCAGCACGACCGCCTCGCTGCGCCGGGCCGACGAGCGATCGAGCGCCAGGAAGTAGCAACCCACCGAATGCCCGATGCCAGGCAGCTTGCGGCCCAATAGACGGTAGGCGGCCAGGCCGTAAATGTCCTGCACCCAGAACACGCGGCGAATGGATCGGCGAGCGCACCATTTCGCAAGCCGGTTTTCGGGCACCGAGGGCGTGTTGGCCGACAGCACGGCATCCGGGCGAAATTGCTGGCATTCGGCGATGAGGGCATGCGAGTATTGCGACTCCATTTGGTACCGGCGGACAAAGCTGCGCTTGGGAATCGTCTGCGCAAGGGCGATGGCGCGGACATCAAAACCGGGCGGGTCGCCCGGGCGCCGGGCGAGGTCGCCGCGCGGCGTGTGCGTCGAGCCGCAGTACAGATGCAGCACATCGTGCCCACGTGCGGCCAGTTCACGGCTAAGTTGCACCTGGAACGGGTGGCCGGCGTAGTCGTGAACGATGATTCGCATGGACAGGCTGAGGGGATGTGGGAGGCGTCTCCGACGCCGATATGATTTTCAGTTGGTAGACCGCCATCGGCGTCAGAGACGCCTCCCACATTAGTTCGCGGACGCGTTCTGCGCTACTGGCATGGCGGCCCAATCGTGGTCCTGTTCATATCCCCGTTCGATCAGCAAATCGCCGGCCAGTTGATCGAACACGCGGCGGTGCTCGACGCTAAACTCTTGTTGCCAGCCGGACTTCGTGCCGGAGCGGAAGGTGTGCGACTTTTGCGGCTCGATGCCGGTCGTCATCGCGCGGGCGCACGCGTCAATGTCGATCGGTTCACGGCAATGACCGGCGTAGAATTCCGCCATGCGACGAACCACGGCCGGGCGAGCGTCGGACGCCATGTCTTCGAAGCGAAGCGCGAGGCAATCGTCGCGATTCAGCCAGCCGGCGTAGCGGGCGAAGCGTTCTGCAATGTTGGGATATTCCAGACCGGCAATCGGCGGATCGAAGCCTCGAATGGAAAGCATGATGGCTTCGTCCATCGACGCGAGTTTGCCGAAGTACGGCGCGAGCCGATGCCAGCGATTCATGTCGCGCAGGTAGTGCGCCTCGGACACGACCACGGCACGCGGGTCGCGGTGGACAAAATAGTGCACGACGTTCTTGTCGCGCAAGTCGGCGGCGTTTTGTGGATGAAAGAACAGGTGGCCGCGCACGATCTCGCCCGGCACGAAACTGCGGATGAACCGCGAGGCATTTTCGGGCGAGCGCTCGCGGAAGCGGAACGAGCTGGTCATCGACGCCAGAAACGCGCCGTAATTGGTCGACTTCGGCAAGCCGTCGACGATCTGAAACAAGAGGTGCGTACCACTCTTGGGAAATGAATTGGCGAGCACCGGCGGCGAGACCTGATAGTCGCCGGCACGAGCGCGTAGGCCGTACCAAAACCGCGGCACGCGCAGCGCCGCCGCCGTGCCCTTGCGCACGAAACCGTTGCGGCTCGACAATCCGTTTTGAAGCAATTGCATCATCATGTTGTGTGGCATGCTTTCTGGCCGTGCCGGTAAGCATGCCTCCAAAACTGCGAACCATGCTCACGCGGTCGACCATGCTGACGCGTGGTGCCCGCGGCGAGAGCATGCCACCTGGCGACGAAGTCTATTACGATGATTCGCTCAAGGGGGCGAACATAGAATCTACGAACCGATCGAGTTCTAGCTGCCCACGCTTATTCAAACAATCAGCCTGCTGGATTGCCGCCCGAGACGCGGCGCGATACTGGTCCGGGTTGTCCATCCATGAAATGATTCGGTCGACGGCGACTTCGACAAAGGTCTTATCGCCGTCCACGACTACGCCGGCTCCATCTCCGACAAGCGTCGAGGTACACCCGCGGCGACAAGCGAGAACAGGCACGCCGGCGGCCATTGCTTCGTTCAACACGATTCCCCACGATTCGCTGCGAGACGGAAACAGAAAGCAATCGATCGAAGTAAAATAATCGTCCTTTGCCTCGTCGTATACCGGACCGATGTAATCGATCGCGCCCGGATTCTCTTGGATCGCCCGCTGGACCATGCGTTTTGCCTCGCCGGTTTGAAACGGCCCGGCAAGTCGCAGTTCGACGCTTCGCCCGCGGCGCTCGAGCGCGCGCATTGTCTCTAAAACGAGATCCAGACCCTTGGCGACCGACAGGTTTCCCATGTGCCCGAGCCGAAACGGCTTAGGGGTCGAGTGCCGCGCTTCGCGCAGCGGCAGCGCGAATACGCTGGGCAGCACGAACTCAAACCGGCGCTGCGAAACGTACTTCGCGCGAAAATCGTCGGCCATCTGCTGGCAATGAACCACATGCACCCCGCGCGGCCCCAAACTGCGATCAATCCAGGCCATTCTCCAATCATAATGGTCCAAGTAATAGTACGTGTGATGATGCACGTAGACTCGGTAGCCGAGCAAGCGGCCTGCATTCGCCAACAGACCGGTCATGAGCAGTCCGGCCTTGGAGCCGGCGACGATGTAAAGCCGCGCCGCGCGGACAGGACCATGCTTGAGAAGCGATATGAGGCAGCCAAACGTGCGCAGCAGCCGCTTAATTCGCCAGCCGAAGCGACGTTGCGGCCCGCCGGGCGACCAATTGAAAACCGTTACCGCGCCTGCCCGCATGAGCCGCTGAAGGATTCTCTCCGTGAGCAGCGTCATGCCAGTTACCGGAGGGGGAAGCGGCCCGAGTGCCCACAATTCCGGCCGGGTATTTGCCGAGGTCTGGGAGGCAGCCATTGGTTTCGAAACCCTCTCCCCTTGGAAGAGGGCAAGGTGAGGGTGCATTGGTTGCGAAAATTCTTCCTCACCCCGCCCCTCTCCCAGTGGGAGAGGGAGAGTAATAAAACTGCTTTCTTTTCACTGATACTCGCAGACCACTCACCGCCGCAGTGTGACGCCGTCGGTCGTGATGTAGGTCGGTGCGGCCATCATCAAGAAGAATGCCACCGAAACGACAGCGCCCAGGTTGAAATACAGTTGTTCGTACGTCCAAATGGTCATGATCAAAACGAGCGTCGCGCAGACGATGGCATTAATGCGAGTGGTCTCGACCACATCAATGCCGGGCGCCGCGTGCGGCGGTAGCTGGCGGAACCGCAGCGCGAGCCGCAGCCGGCGAATTGCTTCCACAATCACCGCGGACAGGATCAGAAACGCGCCGACGAAGCCGGTCTCCACAAGAATTTTGAGATACCCGCTGTGCACCGCGCCATAGTCCTCGCCGAATCCGTGCGTTGTGGCGCGAAAGCCGAAGCCAAAGATGGGCTTATCCCAAAAGGCGTCGATCGCTTGCTCCCAAGCGTCGACTCGCCCGGTAAAGCCGCTGCCGAGACCACGCGCCGGGTCGTGAAGGCGCATCACGTCTTCGAACACAAAATTCTGCAACCATGGCGACGCGACCAACAGAACGCCGAAAAGTATCAGGCCCAAGAGTGCGTGGACCGCGGCTCTTAACGTGCCCTTGTAAATCAAATAATACGTGGCCAGGAATGTGCTCAGCGCGACGATACCGCCGCGAGACGTGACGACTACGCATAGGTAAGCGCCGATTGCGATCGCGGCCCAACGAATGCTTCTCCTTGGGGACAGCAGGCAGCAGACAACGCCGCCCAAGGCTGCCGTGGCCGTCGCGTTCCGGTTGATTCCACCGATGGCGGCGCCGAATCCCAGCGGCATCCCGTGTTTTATGCGCAGCAGAACAAGCCACCCCAACACGACCATGCCGGCCAGGACGGTCATTCGCTGAACCACTCGATAGTCGCTTTCCCAATACAGGACCAACAGCGCGTACACGCTCCACGTGGCAACGGCATACATGGCGCTGGTTCTCCACACGACGGAAAACGGCGCCGTGAGCAGCTCCAGGAGACAAAACGCTGTGAACAGCCTGCCGGACGAAGTGGCGGTGACCTTAAACGGAAGTGTCAACCAGGCCGTGAGGCCTAACGTCAGGTGCGCCGCACAGGCGATTGCGAACCCAATGTAATAGTGAAACTTGAGGTTGACGCCGGACTCCAACTGTTCTTGCATGGCGAACCAATCGCTGACCCACCAAAACCGGTAAATCAGCGCAAACATCCAGACCGCGAGCGTGCCAGCGCGGAGATACGCCAGAAGCTGCCCGCGTCGGGCATCGACGGATAAACTGCCGGAGAGTGGATACGCTGCTACACTTTGCATTGGTCGTTGTCAAAAAGCCTCGAACAACTTGAATTAAACCGCGAAGTACGCCAAGATCGCCAAGCAATACCATGAACTTCTTGGTCTTGGCGCACTTGGCGTCCTTGGCGGTTCATCATGATTCCAGGACGCCAAAATCGGCCAGCGCACGGCGAATCTCTTTGACCGCGTCCGTTTTCTCTCTCCATGTGTCAAGCGCCGCCCGCGAACGTTGCTTGAATTCATCAAGCGCTTCGTCGGCCGTCATTTCGAGCAGGGCTTGCTCCAGGGCTTCTTGATTGCCCGCGGGGAAAATTCGCCCGCTGACCTGGTCTTCAATCAAATCGTGCGCTGCGCCGACGACGTCGCTGGCCACGACGACCATCCCGGCGGCCATCGCCTCTTGAACCACCAGGGCCCATGGCTCGTAGTCGCTCGGAAGCACCAGCACGTCCGATGCGTGGTACGCCGCCTTGAGCTCCTCCTGCTCCAGGAAGCCAGTCCAAGCCAAGCGCGCGCGAAGCGCGTCGGGCACCAGGCTGCGAAGCTCATCGCCGAGCGGACCATCGCCGGCAATGAGCAAATCCCAGCCCGGCCGCTCGGCGGCTATCGCCGCGAAGGCGCCTATGAGCAAGTCTACGCGCTTCACTGCGGCCAGGCGACCGCTGTAAAGAAAATATTTGCGGCCTGCGGCGAGGCCAAATTTCTGGCGGAATCGCTGCAATCGCGCCGGATCGGCCGCGGCGAAGGATTCGTAGTCCGGCGTGCAAGGCACGCGGTACAGCCGCTCCGGATCGGCGCCGTAACGGACAAAGAACTGATCCCCGAGTTCGCCCATGGGCATGACACCCGATACCTGGCGCAGCCACGAGGCGTACATCCGCGTCTTGAGCCAGCGCTTGACCGGCGACATGCGGCGGTCGTTCTGGATATTACTGTCGTTATTTACAAACAGCGGGATTCCAACTTGATGGCAATGCCGGATGACGCGGCGGTAGGAGATATAACGATAGCCGGATAGGACGACGGCGCGGATGTCATTCGCGTTCAGATACTCGATGAGGCGTCCGCCCTTGCGCCATTCTTGAATCGGATGGCGTAGCGTGGGGGCCGTCGGCGAGTCGTCGGCCGTCCCAAAGTGATGCACGTGAATTTCTTCCGGCACGATCAGACTCCAGTCGAAGTCGGCCGGCCCGTGCGTCACCAGCGTGTGCAGCTTCAGCTCCGGAATGCCGGCAGCGACGAGCTTGTGAAGATTGACGCGATACGGCGCCAGGACGTTAGCAATCATAGCCAGTCCGGGTCGAGCATCGGAACTGGATTGCGACATCGCTGGTTGGAACTCAGCCGTTAATACAGAGCTCATCGAGATCGTTCGAATGTTAACATACGGCCGAATTTTCGGCCTGTAGAATAGTATGCATGCGAGCAACGATGGATCAATGCGTTCGCCGTGCGCCACCGGCTTAATAGCGCCATGTATTTGATCTACTTCACGACCTCCAGGTATATGGAGTTCGGATAGTGCCCGTGCTGCGTGCGCACTCCGCGATCAATCTGCATGGGTCGGTAACGTGGAAAAAGCTCGCGTAGCGCGTCCTGTCGTTCGTGATGCAGCAGCGATAATGATGCGCGAACAGCGAACCGTTCATTGCCGCAGAGAAAAGCTTGAAGCAACGGCGTCT
>DASXWB010000771.1:0-5141 GCA_036503915.1 Lacipirellulaceae bacterium
GACCACTGGCCCTCTTCGCTGACCCCGGCGCGAAGCCACTTGCGGATCAAGCGAAGAACGCGCTGGTCGCCAATGCGGTGCTCCAAGAACTTAATCAACCAGGCATGGTCGATCGCGTCAAAGAAGCCCGCAATGTCGGCACCTCAATCGATTCATCTGTCGATAGTACCTTGCATGCGTGGAGAGTAGGATTCAGAGCATCGAGGCCAAATTGCTGGGCTACGTCAGCTACTTCCAATAGCTCGCCAACCAAGTTTCCGCCCATAACAAGCCTTTAGCCATTACACGACCGCCAAGGGCAGTTGAAACATGTTATGCAGCACTTGGAGGAACCTTGGTTGCGCCATTCGCCCGATATTTGATTACCTGCACGCGCTCTAGAGTGACTAAACCCTCTTGAACCATTTCGTCGATGTGCGGCATGAGTTCGTCAATCTTCTCTTTCCCGTCTACGATTTCAACAATCATCGGCAGGTCCTCGGAAAGGCGAAGTATCTTAGTAGTGTGAAGTCGGCTATTAGCACCAAAGCCCATCGGTCCGCGAAGCACAGTTGCCCCCGCAAGGTGCAGTTCTCTCGCTTTTAGTACAATCGCCTCGTAGAGAGGCTTTCCTTGCCAATGGTCGCTTTCGCCGATGAAAACTCGTAAAAGGTAGCCGTCTTGAGGTATTCTCATGTTCAAACTCCAAACCAGCGCTCTGAGATGCGATAGCCGAGCCACACAGCTACAAAGCCAAGTGCGCAACTCACGAACATATTTAGCAATGCCAAGCGAAACTCCCCATCATTTGCAAGATTGAACGATTCCAATCCGAACGTCGAGAAAGTCGAGTAGCCTCCGAGCACGCCAACAGCGAGGCCAATGCGATATTCTTCGCGAATGAGCTGGGGCCCTGCAAACATTCCCGCCAAAAGACCAATGACCAGACACGAAGTCAGGTTGACGGCCAATGTACCAAAAGGAAACATGCTTCCGCTCAACCGCTGCACGCAGCCTTGCATGGCGTATCGCATCAAAGAACCTAACGCGCCGCCCGCGGCGACCAAGAGCAGTTTTAGCATTGCAATTACCTATCTCTGAAATGCAGTGCGAATACTTTCGAACCGATTGAGCAAATAAAAAAAGCCTTGCCGTACGGCAAGGCTTCTTCTTAGTAATACCCTGCCTGCGGTATTCCCGCTGGCAGGAGTCATCAGCCCAAAGGGCGGTTATGGGGGACTCCATCCCCATGAACGTCAACTTGTTGGTTATCATGGTCGGCTAAACTCGACCTCACGTCAAGGACCGGAATTGCCATGTCACGGATTCACTCAGTGGGAACAGGGCCAGTCGAGCGGGACTGAGAATTTGTTGTTGCCGACCGTCGGTTTGCACCGATAGACTCGAATCCCGGATCAGGAAACGCGCATCCGCATCCAGCGACTTGTTTTCGGCCGCCTAGTATGCTAATGTACACTTACCCCCACAATGCGCTCATCTTGAGCCGCGAGCGCCGTGAGTCCACCAATGGGTGGTAGCGCTCAACCTGCGCGCCCGCTCTTTGAAATCCAGAGCCAGTTTCAATGGATGTTTGGTGTGTCCAAATCGCATCAGATGTCCAAAAGTATGTAGGGAAAGTTTTGGACAACTGATGCGGCACCGTGAAGTTCCTGTCGAATAACGCCTCACCTCGGGGGGTTTTTGTCACCCCCCCGAGGCGAAATTCAGGCCATTTCGCCCCACCGCCACGCACGAACGTGCAACCAGCAAACGACTTGCGCGGGCGCGGTGAGGCGGAATTCGCCGAATTTCGCCTCACCGAAAAAAGAAAAAATTTCCGGTGGGGCGAAAATCGTGAGCCGATCCCGAAACCGCGCCTTGATCAACCGCTCGTCACTCAATCGCCACGCGATAGAGATTGACGCTGTACGGCGGCACCGTGACCTCGCCGTCAAACTCGACGTCGCGCTCTTCGGCGATCGCAATCGGCTGCTCAGCCGCCGTGTTGTGCGACTCCGGATCATCGCCGGCGATCCGCCACACGGTCGCCGTCTCGGCAAGGTCGACGCCGTCAATTTGCAGCTCGACGGTTTGCGGCTCAGCTTGCGGATTGACGATGCCGATCGTGATCGCCCGGCCGTCCTCGGTCTTCGCCGCCGCCACGTCGAGCGCGAGCACATCGTGATTGCCCGTCACGGTGAGCGGCGTCGTGCCAAACTCGCGGCGATACAACAACAGCGGCAGCGCAGTCGACTCAAAGAAAGCCGCTGTCTTGGTCGTCTTGATGCAGCCGATCACGTTCACCGTTTGGGCATAGTGGGCCATGTGGATGATGTCGCTGTTGCGGAAATATTCGTGCAAGCCGGCCGCGATGCCCAGCGCGTCGCGCAGTTGGTACACGCAGCCAAGCTCGCCGTATTCGTACGGGCGGAACCAATAGTTCCATTCGTCCATGGCGATCGGGATCGTGCGGCCGCGCAAGCTCGCAATCTGACTCTGCATTCGCCGATGTCCGACCGCCTTGCTTCGAATCGGATCGACAATCTGCGCTACATGCGACGGAATATCGTCCATCCTTTGGCCCGAGTAGAAATGCTCCGAGATGAGGTCCATCGAGTCGGCGCATTGCTTGAGCATGCCTTGCGTCCAGTTCACGTCGCGGCGGTCACGTCCGCCGCCCAAACTGGCGCGCGTGCCCAAGTCGCCCGAACCCACAAGCACCAGCTGCGGATCCACTTTGAGCATCGCCTTGGCCACGAGGTTGTGCTTTTGCGTGTAGTGCTCGAGACTCATGTAGCCCAGTTGCCAGTTGCCCCACATTTCGTTGCCGACGCACCAATATTTCACGCCGTACGGCTCCGCATTCCCGTTTTGAGCTCGCCACGAGCCGCCAACCGTGTCTGCCGATCCGTTGGTGTATTCGACCTCCTGGGCTGCCGAATAATTGTCGCCAAAGCCCGTGTTCACCGCGACCATCGGCTCGGCGCCCACGTCGTGGCAGAAGTCGATGAACTCGTCGATACCGACGTCGTTGTGCTCGACTCCGGTCCAAGCCGGATTCTTGCGCGGCGGCCGCCGGTCGCGCGGGCCGATGCCGTCGCGCCAGTTGTAGCCGCTGACAAAATTCCCGCCGGGCCAGCGATACATCGTCGCGTTAAGCTGCTTGAGCAGCGCCAGGGTGTCGGCGCGAAAGCCGCGCACGTTGTCGGCGGGCATCAACGAAACGGCCCCGACGAGGCATGGCGCCTCGGCCACGTCGATCGTGAGTCGACCTTCGTCCGTATCGCGGCCCGCCGTGAACTGGATTGGGAACTGCGCGTAATCATTCCCTTCGGTCGCCACCGTAATGGACTGCCGATCGGCCGGATCGTCGCCCCACGCGAGCCCAACCGTCACGCTCGCCACGCCTTCGGGCGCACGAAGCCACACATAACCGACGTATTCCTTGCCCTCGACGAGTCCCAAGTCGTTTTGCCGGATGCCGCTGCCTGGCTGCAGCCGCGGCGTGTGTTCTCCGACGAACGGCCCCTCGGTAACCATCGTCACGCCGCCATCGTCCCCAACAATTTCCCAAGGCGAGGCACCGACTACCGGGAACTCGCTCCGAGTCAGGCTGCGATAAGGATTGTATTCTTTGGTAATTGGAAAATAGAACTTGCGGTCTTCGAGCATCTCGGCCCAGATGCCGCCGTAGATGCACCGGCCAAGATGTTCGATGAACTGCCCATAGATGAACGGATTGATGGCCGGGCCCTCCTTGGCAGCGTCGATTGCAACCGCGGGCTGGAAATCAGTGAGGTCGATGCGCTCCAGCGTGATGTCGTCGAACCACGCCCGGCCGGTCGCCAGCCCCCATGCGCCGAAGGTGCCGTTCACTTGGATCTCGCGCGCGTCGCCCGGTCGAACCAAAAGCTCGACGCGCGTCCAATCGTTCGTGCCGGTGAGCGGCGGCGTTCCGCCGCCAATGCCGTGCACGTTGAGCACGACGCCGCGGCCGGTCGTCGGCGCGACATCTTCCGTCTTGATCCAGCCAGCCAGCCGGTAGACGCTGTTTGGCTCGACGGCAATTCGGTGAAACCAGGATGCATCCCCGCCGCCCTGCGACTCGACCATCAGGCACTTGCCCTCGCCGTCGCGCCCGCCTTCGACAACCGTGAATTCTGCTTCGCCATTCCATACGTTCGTCCGCCAGGCCGCATTGGACTCGGCATCAGCCGAAGCGTTATCCACCGGCGGCAACAGATTCTCGGCATGCACTTGGGCTGCCGCAAGAAAAATAGCAATTGTCGAGATAAAAAGTTTAGTCATGAATGAGACTCGCAAGCTGAAAAACTTTCAATGAAGCTTTAACGACTGGCGGCCGCGGCATCGTGCGTGCCAAGGTTTCGGCCAGTCAAGAAAAACACGATATGTTCACTGAGAATGCAGTTCCAAGGCGCACCGGCATCCCATTTTTAGGTGGCAGCACTCTGGAAATCGGCAGACGATTACGCGCCGACCGAGTACTACGACCATGATATAAACCGCTTTTCAACCTGTCAGCCGGATTTCAATCCATTCTCCGGCCCCTCTGGAACGGATTTTGCTACACTAAAGCCGCGGCGCGTACAAGTTTTCACGTCCATTTTGAGTGGGAGAATTAAACCATGTCTGTGATCCTGTTTATTTTGTTTGGATTAGTCGTCGGCTTGATTGCCCGTGCTCTCATGCCCGGCCGCCAGCCGATGGGCTTCATTTTGACCGCCTTGCTCGGCATGGCCGGCTCCTTTGTCGGCGCGTTCCTTGGGTCGCTCATCCGCGGTGGAAACGAGGGTGTAGACACGGCCGATCCGTACAACTGGATTGGGGCGATCCTTGGCACGCTTTTGCTTCTGTTTATTTACGGCATGGTGGCGGGGCGCCGAACGACAGTTTAGTTTCGCAAATGAAGTCAGCGGGACACCCCCCTGTCCCGCCGGCTTGCAAAAAGGCCGGGTCGCTTGGCGGCCCGGCTTTTTCTATAGCGGCCCGAGCGGCGATTGACGGTTGTGCCAGGCCCGCTGCTAGCGACCGGCTTTTCCAGGCGTTATCATCGAGACGGCAATCGTCGACCGCGGCAAGCTCGGATATCGACCCGGCAACTTGCGGTCGACGGGCCGCCTTTGCCGTGCGCATGCCCTCTT
>DASXWB010000772.1:0-2067 GCA_036503915.1 Lacipirellulaceae bacterium
GATTAATCTGTAAGCTCTAAACATCCCTGCTTTTCCTCCGTGTCGTCAGTGCCTCTGTCGTTAAATTGATTTGGAGTTACCGTCGGCCTCCGGGGGCGTGTAGCGGAACTGCCCGGACGGCACGTCGAACAGCTCCATGGCCTGGCGCACGAACGGCTGCTCGGCGACTTTTGCCTTTTTGTCGCGAAGCGATTCTCGCGGCGGGCTGCTTTGAGGCGACTCTTTTTGTTCGGTCAGTGCGCGCCGCCATTGGGCAATCACCGAATCGGACTTCGTTGATTCGACATCTGCATTCGGCGCTCTCGCTTCCGCAAGGCTGGGGTTCCCGGTGGATCGCTCTGAGTTGGACGCGCGCATCGCTGAGTTCGGCGCGGCGCTCGCTGCGTTCGGCGCGGGTCTCCCGATCCCGCCGCTCGGCCGACCGTAGGTCTCATTTTTGGATGCGACGCCGGAATTCCCGAGCGCGGCGCGCTCCTGGCCGGCGCCTCTTAGCTCGGCGACCAGCGCAGCAATATCGTCGAGTTCGTCTAACTGGCAGATTCGTACGATCGCCATCTCCACCAGCGTCCGCCCATGCATGGTGAGGCGCATTCGGGAAGCTGAGTGATCGAGGATCTGACCAATCGCAAGAATCGTCGAGAGACCCAGCTTATTGCCAACCTCCGCCACTTGCTGCGCTTGCGACGGCAAAGCATACAGCATTTGCTGGGGAGAGCAGCCAACAATCACTGCCATTACGTCGCGGAAATAGCCGACAAGCTGGTCCAGCAGCAAACCGACTTCCACGCCGTTGCGAACGATCGCATCCAGCTCGGCCAGCGCGGCGGCCGCATTGCGTGCCACCAGATGGCCGACCAAACCGCTCAGCCGCTCGGCCGGCGCGATTCCCAAGAGGTGGGTCACGTCGGCGGCCGTGATGCGCTGGTGTCCCACTGCCAGCAACTGCTCCAGCAGTGATTGGCTGTCGCGCATCGAGCCGGCGGCGCGGCTGGCGAGAATCTGCAGTGCCTCGGCCTCGACGGCCACACCCTCCGCCGCGGCAATTTGCGCTAGCCTCTGCTCGATCGCCGGCGGGCTGATGCCCGCAAAATCGAACCGCTGGCAGCGCGACAGGATGGTGATCGGTATCTTGTGCGGCTCCGTGGTGGCGAAGATGAACTTCACATGCTCCGGCGGCTCTTCCAGCGTCTTGAGCAGTGCGTTGAACGCCTCCTTGGTGAGCATGTGCACTTCGTCGATGATGTAAATCTTGTAGCGGACGCGACTGGGGCGCACCGCGACGTTCTGGCGCAGCTGCCGGATCTCGTCGATGCCGCGGTTGCTGGCGCCGTCGATCTCCAGCACGTCGACGTCGTCACCCGTCGAGACGCTCAAGCACACGTCGCACTCGTTGCAGGGCGTCGGCGTCGGCCCGCGAACGCAATTAAGCGCCTTGGCGAAGATGCGGGCGGCCGAAGTCTTCCCCACGCCGCGCGCCCCAGTGAAAAGATACGCATGCCCCACGCGGTCGCTGGTGATGGCCTGCTGCAGCGAGCGGGCAACGTGCTCTTGCCCCACGAGCTCATCGAACGTTTGCGGGCGATAGCGGCGAGCGATGACGACGTATCGGCCGGAGGCTCGATCATGGGCAGACGGTGGCGTGGAATCGGTCATCGTGAGACTGCCGAGCCACGAAATTGCAAATTGCAAATTGCAAATTGCAAATTGCAAATCGGAGAGTCGGCAATTGACAATTTGCAATTTGCATTTTGCATTTTGCAATCTCCGTCGATCTTCGATCCCCGGTGAGAGGCCCCCACACAAAGAGACGCACGCTTATGGCTGCTGTGTTTCCACCCTGACCAGGTTCGCAAGGTCCCCATTGCAGAGGCCCCTCACCGGAGATCGCACGGCGCGGGGGGCGTCGGCCGCTGGAGTATTTGTACGCTTGGCCCGGCCCCTCGTCAAAGGTCCTGCCGCCAGCGCTCGTTATTCCTTGAAAAACCGGTGCGGCAAGGACGATAACCGATGCGCTTATCGTTTCATTGGCGGACCTTCGGGAAGAGATCGCTCGCCGCTATCGCCCGC
>DASXWB010000773.1:0-1874 GCA_036503915.1 Lacipirellulaceae bacterium
ATCGACGAGGTTGCGGTGCTCATCGGTTGCGGCGTGGGCTTGCTGCTGGGCGTGGTTGGCGCGATACCTCCGGCGATTCGCGCGCTGCGGATGCCGATTGTCGACGGCTTGAAAGCGACTTAACCGAATTGAACGAAAACGTCTAAATCAAACGAGCTTATTAATCCGGTGATGAAAGGAGTGGAACGATGATAACTTTTTCAGCGCGTGGACTGGTCACGTTAGGTGTCGTATTTGTTGTGCAATGGTGCGGGACGACGATCTCGTCGTCGCTGGCGGCGGCACCTGCGCCGACCGTCGACAAGAATTACTTGCTCGAAGAAGAGCCAGAGGATGCAGCCGACGTGATTGCGACGCGCAAAGATTCCAAGGACCAGCAGGAAATTGTCGTCGTGGGGCGCATCGGCGGCCGCGAGAACCCCTGGGTGAAAGGCATGGCGGCGTTTTCGATCGTGGATCGCACGCTCACGCCCTGCAACGAAATCGAAGGCGACACCTGCAAGACTCCCTGGGATTATTGCTGCGAATCGAACTTGTCGAAAGCGACGCTGCTTGTCATGGTGACGGACAAAAACGGCAAGGTCGTGAAGAAAGACGCCCGCCAGCTGCTTGGTGTGAAAGAGCTGGACACGGTCACCCTGGTGGGCAAAGTGAAGCGCGACAAGGCGGGCAATGTTTCGGTTCTGGCATCGAAGCTCTATGTCGCGCAGGCAAAAGATAAGGGCACGAAAAAGCAATGAGCGCCGAGGTTGATATCAAGCAGCTGGCGATCGTTCGCGAAGCGCGCGAGGCGCCGAAACTGCGCCGGCGACGGCATATCGTGAGCCGCTATGTGATGCCTGGCGTGCTGCTGACCGGATTTTTGGCGCTGGTGGCATGGGCGGCGCGCGATACCGTCGCGCCGCCGACGCCGGTGTGGGTCGTGCCTGTGCTGGCTTCGCAATCCAATGTGCAGCATGAGGGGACGCCACTGTTTCAAGCGGCCGGCTGGATCGAGCCGCGCCCGACGCCTGTTCGCGTGGCGGCGCTTGCGCCGGGCGTAGTCGAACGATTGCTCGTGGTGGAAGATCAAGTCGTGAAGGCCGGAGAGCCGGTTGCCGAGCTGGTGAAGCAGGATGCTGAACTGGCGTACCAGAGCGCCGAGGCCAACTTCAAGCTCCGTGAAGCGGAATTAGCCGAGACCCAAGCCGGCTTGCAAGCCGCCACGACGCGCCTCGAGCAGCCCGTGCATTTGCAGGCCGCGCTCGGCGAGGCCGAAGCGTCGCTCGCGGCGACGACGACTGAGCTGAAAAACTTGCCATTTGAAACGCGGCGAGCCGAAGCGCAGCTGGAATTCGCTGAGGCCGATTACGAGGGTAAGCGCTCATCGGGCGGGTCCATTGCCGGGCGCGTGATCGTGGAAGCGAAAAGCGCTCGCGATGCGGCCGCCGCGCTCGTCGAGGAACTGAAATTGCGTGCCGAATCGCTTTCCGACGAGCAAGCGGCCCTCATCCAGCGGCGCGATGCGCTGGGAACTCAGCTCGAGCTTCTGGCCGACGAGAAACAAGCCAAGGCGGAGAGCGAGGCGCGGCATCAGGCCGCTGCGGCGCGCCTCGAGCAGGCCCGCGTCGCGCTGGCCGAGGCGAAGCTGCGGCTCGATCGCATGACGATCCGCGCGCCGATGGACGGGCGCGTCTATCAATTGATCGCCTTTCCCGGCACGACGCTCGCGGGCGGTATGGGCCCGGTGCCCAACGCTGACGGCAGCACGGTGGTGACGTTGTATCGGCCCGACATGCTGCAGGTTCGCGTGGACGTGCGTTTCGCGGATATTCCCAAGGTTACGCTCGGCCAGCCGGTGTTCATCAACAATCCCGCGCTTTCGCAGCCGATTT
>DASXWB010000774.1:0-5952 GCA_036503915.1 Lacipirellulaceae bacterium
GATCGTATCCGTCCCAGGAACTACACCCTACCAGCCAGTTCAAAAACCGTCGATTTCCGGCGTGACGCACAAGACGAGTTACCCGCTCTGACGTGCCTGAAAGCGAGTTGCCATTTAAGTGCAAAGCCCCATCCGCCGCCACAGCAGCGGAGCTAGGGCCAGACCGACTAGCATTGCGATGCTTTTTGGTTCCGGTACCGCGCTGGCGATGCGAAAGCCGGTGGGATTGTCGCTTCTACTCGTCTCAATCGCCAGGCGATAGTGAGACCAGGTGGCTTCATGTCCGTTCCCCCAGCCGCCCCCGCGGACGAAGCGGTTGATGCCGTCGTTTGTTTCCAGCCATTCCAGGACGTCCCCGGCCTGGTCCTTGGTGCCGTAGTGGTTCGGGGTAAGCCCGTAGGCGCCGACGTCAAAGAGATAATTCTGGGCGATATTGAAGTTCTGCGATTGGGTATGCGCCGATTGACTTGCGCAGTTGCTGCATTCCACTCATCAGGCGAAACGTGATGTCGCACGTTGCCGCCGTTCTTGTTGGATCGTGCATGATCGTTCAGCTTGCGGCCACGGTTGCTGCCGGGCATCCGCGCTTTGGCGCTGCATCCTGAAAACGGACAGCTCTTTTCTTGATCTCTCCGCTTCCGAAGCGGTACTGCTTCGAATGCTTGTTTTCGGCCACCCAGTATGCTAATGTACACGTCAGGTTGTGTGAAGCTAATAGCTGTTAGCCAGCCGGAGTAGCCGTCCGTTCATCGGGCCGGCGTGCGCTACCGCGGCGCGCCGACCGGCGCATTGGCACCCTATGCAGAAATCGCATCAGATGGCCAAAACACAGTGGGGGGAGTTTTGGACATCTGACCCACGTCGCCGAGTTTCTCCGAAACTTGCACAGCAAAATGTGCTTGCCCCCCTGCCGTCGATTAAAAAAAGGGTGCTCAAAACCCAATGGAGGAGTTTTGGACATCTGACCGGTTCGGCGCGAAAACCCGCGTCCGATTGACGACTGAGGGCTGAAAACTGACCGCTGACAACGACCAATTTCGCCCCACTTGGAGACATTTTTGCCCCACCCCCGGGGCGAAATTCAGACAATTTCGGCCCACTGCCACGCGCCAACCGGTGAGCCACAAACGACTTGCGCGGGCGCGCTGGGGCGAAACTCGCCGAATTTCGCCCCACGAAAAAAAGAAAAAAGTCTCAGTGAGGCAAAAATCAAGTACCCAATCCCAAACTGCTCGAGCGCGGCGCCTCGGACGCCTGTATCCAAATCGCGACAGATGCGCAATACCATGTCAGTGAATGTTGCGGATCAGCGAACCGCCAAGGACGCCAAGAACGCGAAGTAAAAACATGAACCAGCCGTCGACTACCGGCTTCGAAAAAGCAAGTTTGATAAACGCGCTACTCTCATTCAATTCTTGGCGTTCTTTGCGACTTGGCGGTTTAACTCCGCGTTTCCTGCATCGAAAAACGTCGCTCGCCAAAAATCAACTCTTGAGGAGAAAAAGGATGTCGCAAACCGCCGGCGTTCTTATTGCGTGGTTCGTCTTGCTGCCGTGTGCAAGTGCGAAGGCTGCCGAGCATCCGCCATTGGCGCTGCATCCTGAAAACGGGCATTACTTCCTCTTCCGCGGAAAGCCGACCGTGCTGATCACCTCGGGCGAGCATTACGGCGCCGTGCTGAATCTCGATTTCGATTACAAAAAGTATCTCGACACCCTGGCGGCCGACGACCTCAACAACACACGCACCTTCAGTGGGGCATATGTCGAGCCGCAGGGGGCGTTCAACATCGCTCGCAATACGCTGGCGCCGCTTGAGGAGCGCTTCATTTGCCCTTGGGCTCGAAGCGATGAGCCAGGCTATGCCGGCGGCGGCGCCAAGTTCGACTTGAACCGCTGGGACGAAGATTATTTCAAGCGCCTGCGCGATTTTCTCTCGCATGCCTCCAATTGCGGCGTGGTCGTCGAGATGAATCTGTTTTGCCCGATGTATGAGGACAAGCAGTGGAACCTCAGCCCGATGAATCCGAAGAATAACATTCAGCGTGTCGGGCCGCAGGACCGCACGCACGTCTATACGCTCGACAAACATGCCGGGCTTCTCGAAGTGCAGGAGCGGATGGTGCGCAAAATCGTCGAGGAGCTGAACGAGTTCGACAATTTGTATTACGAGATCTGCAACGAGCCGTATTTCGGTGGCGTCACGCTCGAGTGGCAACATCGCATCGCGGAAGTGATTCGTGACACCGAGGCGAATTTGCCTGGGCGGCATCTCATTTCGCAGAACGTGGCCAATGGCTCGGCGAAGATCGATAACCCGGATCCGCTGGTGTCGATATTCAATTTTCACTACGCGGTGCCGCCGGACGCCGTGGCGGCGAACTACCATTTGAACAAAGTCATCGGCGACAATGAAACCGGTTTCCGCGGCACGAGCGATGACGTTTATCGCATGGAGGGGTGGGACTTTATCATCGCCGGCGGCGGTTTATTCAACCATCTCGATTATTCGTTTGTCGCCGGCCACGAGGATGGCACATTCCAGTACCCGTCTACGCAGCCCGGCGGCGGTAGCGCCGCCCTCCGCCGCCAGCTCAAAATACTCTCCGAATTTATCCACAGCTTCGAGTTTTGGAAGATGAAGCCGGACAATTCCGTCATCAAACGAGGTGTGCCCGACGGCGTTTCCGCCCGAGCCTTGGTCGAGCCGGGTCGTGCGTACGCTATCTATGTTCGACCACAAGTAGATGCCAAACAACGCAAGCCGGTCGAGACGATCGCAATCGAACTGCCGGCCGGCAATTATCGAGCCGAATGGCTTAACGTACATGACGGGAAGGTTGCCAGCAGCGAGCGATTCAATCACGCGGGAGGAGAAAAATCGCTTAAAGCCCCAAACGACGAACTTGATGTCGCGCTAAGAATTGTGGCGGATTAAGTGCCGCGTGACGTCAATTCCTGGTTCGCTTGCTGTCCTGGCAACTCCTCGACGTTTAAGCCAGGCAAACTTTGCGGATAGCGAAGATTTTGCCGGGCCGCTGAGAGGATTTGTAGCGATTACGTTCGCATTGCCGAGTCAATGAGAGCCGTCACGTTGGCTGCAATCCGGTCGCTGTTTCAAAGCCGAAATTGGGGCAGACTGCCATGTTCTTCGTCGAGCATTTCTCGCGGCGCCGAAAGTTCGCATGCCTTTGCATTATGTTTCAATTGCTTGCGACATCAGCGATAGCACAGTGGCAATCACCCGCGCCGAGTGGGCCGACTCTCCTTGCGCAAGCGCCCGAGTCGCTTCCGCCGCCAACCGCGCCCGCAACGGAAGACCGGGCAGTGCCAGAAGGCTGCCCGCCAGCGCCGGAAGACACCCTGTTACCTGAATTGAACGTGGATATTGCACCGCGATATGTGGAAGGCGATGAGCGGGCCGGCGAGGTTGTCCCGATCGATCAGCTTCCGCCGAACTGCGCGACGCATCTCAATACAGATGTTAGGGCGGCAGAGTTCAATCTGTCGTGTGCCTCCTGCCAGATGGGCCTTTGCGAGTTGCTTCAACTGGCACAGTATTGCCACAATCCGCTGTACTTTGAGGAGCGGCCTTTGGAGCGGTATGGCATCCGTTCCTGCTGCTGCCAGCCGCTGGCGTCGGCGGCGTGCTTTTACGGAAACGCGCTGTGCTTGCCCGCGAAAATGTGGCGGCGTTGTCCATGCTCGTGCGTTCCGGCCCATCCGTGTGATTGATTCGCGCCGCACCGCTGATCAACAGCAGGCCGGCTTACAATTCCACGGTTAGCGTACGTCGAAGAGCGCGAAGCGCACGCTGGGCCAGCGGCTGCGGGTCGACCGCAATCTTCGCTCGTCCGCGGGCGCCGTTGAGAACCTGCAAATCGTGGTCGTCTAAGGTTACGCGAACGGAATAAGTCGTCCTCACGGGCCGGCGCGCACCCGAATCATCCACGCGACTGGCCAGCTCCTCGTCGGCGACAAGCTCGCGCGGCACGCTGGCGATATTCCGTCCGGCGATTTCGACGACGGTTCCGGTGAGCACCTCAACGGGATGCATGGCCAGTTGCAGTCGTACCGACTGTCCAAGTCGGACATATTGAACGTCCGTCTCATCGACGAACAGCATCGCCTCTTGTTTGGCCGGATCGCCAACCATGCAAAACAGCGTTCCGCGCTCCAAATAGCAATTTAAATTCTCTGGTTCCAATGGACTGCCCATCCACATGGGCAAGTTTTGCTCATCGGCGTTCTTCGAAGGCACTTCGGGCGGCTCCATGATCTGTCCAGCACCTGGCGCGATTAACGTGAGGGCTTTTTCGTCCTGCTTTCGCTGGCGAAGTTGTTCCCGGACGTCCGCCAGCATTTCGTCGGCCACTTGAAGTTGAGCCGCGGCATCCGGCTCGTCCGCCAGCCGGGCCTGCAGGTTTTGAACTCGAATTTGTGCGACCTTTACTTCTCCGGACAGACGCAAGACTTCGCGCCGCAGAATCGCGTCTTCCAATCGAGCAACCACGTCTCCGGCATTTATCCGTTGGCCGGCGGCGGCCGTGAATTCAAGCTTGCCAGGAGTCGCCACGTAAATTCGATGTGCGCCTGCTGCTTCGAGCACGCCGGGCGCGCGGACTCGACAGGGCAGGGGCAACAAGAGAAAGGCTCCAACACAAATGGCCGCTGCCAGGGCCGCCGATGCCACGCGACCCGGTTTGAATTGCCGCCAAGCCATCGGCCGGCTCCAAAAACGTGCCAGCGCTCGAGCCCACACAATTGCGGCGATCAGCGCGAGGCAGGCGGCCACGATCGGAACGAGAACCCCGAGGCCCCGCGGCACGAGGACGCGATGTAAAAACAACAGGATCGCCAGCACGATGAATACGCGGTACGCGGCCGAAGCCACGCCATACAAAGTCAATAGCGCGCGGCGCTCGCCCGGTGCCGGCCGCTCAATCGGTTGGTTGCGAAGAAACCATCGTGCGAGGTGGGTCTTGACCGCGTTGCGAGATTCCTGCCAAAGGTTGGGCATCCGCAGCAAATCGGACAAGACGAAGTAGCCGTCATACCGGAGCAGTGGGTTGCCGTTGAATAGAATCGTTCCGATGCTACACACGACAATTATGTTCAGCGCGATGGTATGCACAATTCCAGGCTGCGTATACCACCAGATGAGCACGGCCATGGCCGCGAGTTGAATCTCCACGAGAATGCCCGCGGCGGACACGGCAATTCTTTGCCAGCGATTCTGCAACATCCACGAATCCGTGACGTTGCAGTACAGCGACGGAGCAAAGACGAGCATGATCAGGCCCATCTCGTGGCACTCGCCGCCATAGTGTTTGCAGGTCAGCGCATGGCCAAGCTCATGGATCACTTTCGCTCCGGCAAAGGCCGCCATGAGCCATAGCATGTTGCCGGGACTTACGATTTCGTGGAGCGCCGGAAGCTGCCGGCGAAACTCGGTCGCGTTCACGGCAACCAACGTGCCGGCCGCAACGACCAAAAGCAGGCAGGCCGCAACGAACCACCGCGAATAACACCAGCGGACTTTCGGATACAGCCAGGACAAAAACCGCTCAGGATCGACGCCGCGGAAACGGATCGCGAGCCAACTCAGCCAGGCCTGCCAGCGCTCCCGGCGGCGCTGCCGTGTGTCGCTTTCCAGCAATAAATGTCCCTGGTCTAAACCGTCTGCAATCAGCAGCCCGTTCTCGTGAAGTTTCGCCACAAAACTTTGCAGGTGCTGTAAGGTGATGCGGTGCGGCGGATAGGCGCTTTCAAAATCACGGCGAAGCTCTTCCAGGCTTCGAGTGCCGTCGAGCCACTTAAGAATGGCAAATTCCTGGGCGGTGAAAGTGAAATACCGCAGCGCGACTGGGTCTTTAACGATCCAGGCCTGCGACGCACCGTCCTGTTGGAGGCGCGCTACGAGGTCGGGCCGCATCCGCAACCCGATTCCGCC
>DASXWB010000775.1:0-2685 GCA_036503915.1 Lacipirellulaceae bacterium
CGTGAAACTCATGGCAATGTGCCATGAGCGCGATGTTGTGCTCGTGCGTCTTACCGAAACCGATGCCGGGATCGAGGCAGATTCGCTCCTGGACGATGCCCGCGGCGACAAGTTCGTCGCGCCGGCGACTTAGGTATTCACGCACTTCGGCCACGACATCGGCATAAGACGGGTTATCCTGCATCGTTTGCGGCGTGCCTTGCATGTGCATGACGCACACGCCGGCATGTGATTGCAGCGCGAAGGCGAGCATTTCGGGATCGCCTTCCAGGCCAGTGACATCGTTTATGATCTCCGCACCGAATTCGAAAGCTGCGCGTGCAACAGTCGCTTTACTCGTGTCAATCGAGATCGGGACTTTCACCTGGTTCGATAACCGTTCAATCACGGGCAGCACACGCCGCAGCTCTTCCTCCGCGGCCACAGGTTCGGAATACGGCCGCGTGCTCTCCCCACCGATGTCAAGGATATCCGCACCGTCGGCCGCGAGTTGCAGGGCAAATTCGACGGCCGCGCCGGCATCCGGCAACCGCCCGCCGTCAGAAAAGCTGTCCGGCGTCACATTGATAATTCCCATCACGAGCGGCCGCCGCGGCAAGTCAAGCGTGCGCGTGCGAAGTTGCCATCGGGTGGCGCGTTGTTGGGGCATTATCCCACGTTATCGCATCAGCGTGGCGCGGACAATCTTGGAGATCAAAGGTGTCAGGTGTCGGGTGTCGGGTGTCCGACATCAGAAACGAGCTCCTCTGTAATATCTGACACCTGACACCTGAAACCTGACACCTAACATCACCAGGGCGCTTCCATGGCGGAAACGATCTGTTGTGCCAGCCGCTCGATTGCCTGCTGTTGCGACGTAGCCACGGATTGCCCAGCTTCCGGAATCAGTGTGGACGCTTGCTGCATGATGACCAGCTCGGGCGGCATCGGCAGTGCCTGCACCGGTGCGATGGGCTGCCGGCGGCGGTTCAGCCAGGTAACTTCGGCAACCAGTTCGGTCTCTAAAACGCGCGGATCGTCGAACGCGTTTTCCACCAGCGTGCGGCGCGTGTCACGGATGAGCCGCGCCGAGAGAATGCTGTCGGCATCCGGCGTGCCCACGACCTTGTACGGCGTCTTGAGCTCGATTTCCTTTACGACCGCCTCCGTGAGCCGCTCGCCCAGATCGCGCCGATAACTGTCCGACTCGATCATTGGCACGTACACGGTCGCCACGTCCGGCGCATACAGCGAGCCGGCGCCGACTTGATAGCCGGCACAGCCGGCGAAGGTCAATTGCAAAATGCAAATTGCAAATTGCAAATTGAAAAATGCCGAGCCGCTCGTCTGCAATTTACATTTTGCAATTTGCATTTTGCAATTTGCAATTCCTTACTTGGCGGTTGGTGTGCCGTTCTCTGCTTGAGGCGTTTCGGCCAGGCGCGGGCCGGCATTTTGCAGCTCGGGGATGCGGGCGACGCGCGACTTCTCGCTGCTTTGCGGGAATAAGTCGACAAACCAGGCCAGCCGCTTGGGCGGCTCGTCCGGCTCGCCGCCAATTTGCGCCAGCCGGTCGCGGGCCTGCGTGGCCAGATCCGTGTTGGGGTATTTCTTCATCACTTGGGCGTAGTAATACCGGGCGGCTCCGTAATGCTTCGTGCCGTCAAAGTATTCGGCCATGCGGTAGTCGCGCGTGGCGATTTCCAGGTTGAGCTGTTTTTCCACCGTTGCCAGCCGCACTTTTTCATCCTCGCTGAGCCGGCCGGAGAACTGTATCCGCAGCTGCTTCACGAGCGTCTTGGCCTCCTCGAGCGGCGTGCCGTCGTAATCCTCGCCCTGATACTTGCGCAGCTTGGCTTGCAGTCCCAACAGGTGCGCTTCAAATTGCAGCTCGCTGCGCGGATACTCGCGCCGCAGCAGCGTGTAGTGATAGTCGGCATCATCGAATCGGCCGCGCTGAAAGTAGATGTTCGCCGTGGCCATGATCGCATCGTCTGCCCGCGGTCCCGTCGGGTCGTTGAGGCGGATGTTGTCGTACGTCTTGATCGCATGGCCGATAGTATCCAGCCACGGCCGCGTACGGTCGTAGCCGTTCGGTGTCCCAAGCCAGTCTGGGCTATATTCCTCGTGCTGTTCCCAATAGCGGGCAATGCTCCACTCGCGGTCGATCACCGTGTCGAGGTAGCGCGTGTTGGGATGCTCTTTCACGAGCGCATCGTAAGCATCGCGGGCCTTGATGTACCGGTCGTCAAAGAAGTAGCTCTCGGCGAGCATGAACATCGCGTCCTGCTCGATGGGCGAATGTGGGCCGCGCTTGGCGGCCGTTTGGAATTTTTTTGTAGCCGCGCGATACTGCTTGGCGCGGAACAAGCGGTCGCCCTCGGCATACGCCTCGCGGGCGAATTGTTCGTTCGGCCCAAGCCCCACGGCCTCTTTCGCCTTGTTGTACTGAACTCGCGGATCGAGGCCGGGAAACAGGCCGACATCATCCCTGATCTCTCCGGCTTGTACGACGCGCTCCGAAGCCACTGGTCCCAGGATCGGCCGTCCATCCTGATCAAAGTAGCCCTCGAAACCAGGTACTTGATAACCCTGATCGGGCACAAACACGGCCTCGCGCTTATGCTTCTTCCACCACGCCGGGCTGCCCACGGGCGCTTCCTCACTCGACCAGCCGCTCCACGGCCACTGAGCGCACGCCGATTG
>DASXWB010000776.1:0-7857 GCA_036503915.1 Lacipirellulaceae bacterium
GCGCCGGAAGTTCTTCGATGCCTCCCAGAACTATCCGCGTCAGGCGCACCAGGTGCTGGAGTGGATCAGGAGGCTGTATGACATCGAGGACCGGGCGCGAGAGCTCTCGGCGGAGGCGCGATGTGGACTGCGTCGCGCAGAAGCAGAACCCGTGCTGGACAGGATAGAAGCTTACTTGGCAGAACTGGCCGAGACACTTCTGCCCAAAAGTTCATTGGCCAAGGCGGTCGCGTATGCACGCAACCAGTGGGACGCCTTGCGATGTTACACCCGAGACGGCCGCTTGACGATTGACAACAACACGGCAGAACGAACTTTGAGGCATCAGGCGGTGGGACGCAAAAACTGGTTGTTCTAGGGAGCGAAACGGCCGGTCCCCGTGCGGCTGTGCTGTACACGATTCTCGCTGGGGCCAAACGCCATCGACTGGAGCCGTGGAACTACGTTCGTGAACTTCTCATGCGCATGCATCACGAAGGCGACCGGCTCGAAGAGATGTTGCCGGATCGCTGGGCGGCTCAACATCCCGACGCGGTCCTCGCTCATCGCTTGGACGAGTCCCGAGAAAAGGCAGCCAGGAAACGCGAACAGCGCCGTCGCCGACGCGCTCAATTCGCAAACCGATCCCGCTAGCCGCCGCAAAGATCACCATGGGCTGGCCGGGCGCTTACACCAATTTCTGATTCCGCGCGTCGACGAATCCGCAAATCGCCAGTTGGACGGCACATCGTAAGTACCTCGACTACTTACAAAAATGACATTGGTCCAGTCGGCAAGCGCTTGCGACAATCGCGCTCGCATCGTAGGTTATCAGGACAGCTCGTGGATCGTGTCCGAATTTGGATCGCGCGAAGCCGGCAAAAAGGGCGGGAAGGCGCGCGCTGAGAAGCTGACCGTGGCCGAACGGCGGCAAATCGCGCGTAAGGCCGCTGAAATTTACGTACCATCTCCGACTAGTCAGCCTACGAATGCGCGGCGCCGCTGCACTAGTCGGACTATCGTCGGCCTGCCGCTCAAGACTGTGCGCAGCATCGTGCGGGCGCTTTACTCGCGACGCGGCGAGTTTAAAAGCGGTGAGCTACTCGACTTTGCCAACATGATCCACGACTACGGCTTTGAGCCGAAGATTATCCCGGACTGACGCCAAACGGTATCACTACCCGACGATGAGCCAGATCAGGACGACGTAAGCGATTAATGAACAGCCGCCTTCGGGCGGCTTTTCATGCGCAAAACAAAACCCCGGCAGCCAACGCAGCTACCGGGGTTTAGGCACAGCATTGCGAGAGGTTGTTCCGTTCGCAATGCCAGTAAAATCTAGCTCACAACTGCCGATTTAGTTGTAACGGCCGTGGCGATTATGTTGACGGCCGATTGGGCTCTGCTATGCTGGCGGCGTGGGAGCCTCTGACGGGCCTTCTCTCTGATAATCGGCTGTCTCTATGAACCGCTGCCCCGAACTGCAACGGGACAGGGTACGTCCTGTTATCTGAAACCGTACCGTGCCCGGCGTGCGAAAGCAATGGTCTATTGCTGGGTTCTAAGTGCATCTGCTGCGACGGCGATGGCCGTCAATTAGTGATGCTGAAAACTCTCTGCGCTCGCTGCCATCCCGACGACGCGACGGTCGGGGGAAACCCGACGGCCCGCGACCGCATTTAAGCCCGTCAAAAATCAAGCCGCGTGCCAATCGACTGCAATCTATTTTTCAACCTGTACCATTACCCATTTACTGCTACGTCGGCTCGTCAAACGTTCAGACATGGATCGGATCTGTTGACAGCCGTCTCATCTTCTTGTTGGCACAGCGTCCGTCTTTCGGCAGCGCGTCTCTACTCTTGGATCAATCAATGGTCAGCCGGTGCGTTGTTGCAGCGAGAAGCATATTTATTTGCGGCTTACTGTTTGGGACTACAGGGGCGGCTTCGCAGTACGCGGTCCCGACGGCAAGGGCACGGTCACACTCGAAGCGGTGTTGCCTCAAAAAGGGCAAAGGCGACCCGCCGCCGATAACTCGTAACTCACGCAAGCCCACGAATGCCGATTTAGATTCGCGCATCGAAGGGCGCCTTCGAAGCGCGCACGCAATGTGTCGATTCCTACTCAGGTGATGAGCTCCTCCGCGCACAACGAAGCCAGCTTGCGCAGCTGCTGGAAGCATCTTCAGTGACCGAAATGTAGCGAATATCACGCCATGTACCAATGCGTCGCGTTGTCAGACGTGTCGGCTCGACGTGAACGACGACTCGATCGAACGTCACATCGCTCAGAGGAGCTTCCGACATTCCTGCCAGAACCGACAGCACAATTGCATTGGTATCAACGTTCTCAATTCGCAAATTGCGGACAAGAGTTACGCCGTCGCGCTTCGTGCTTGCAGGCCCGAATGGCCTCGGCCTTCGCCATCGTGTCTGCGAGGATCGCGCCAGCAGGAAGGGAAACACGGCACGTATCCGAGTCAGACCTTGTCTTTTGTTCCGCAGGAACATTGGAAGCTTTCGTGTGCTGCATGCGTCACACGACAGTGCACAAAAGATCGAGGCGTAAGTCGTTCGAAAAAAACAAAAAACAAGGGCTGACCACCCCAGTCCCTTTGGTTCGCGCCGGCAAATCCGCCGGCCGCCCCGTGTCACACTTCATCCCACACGGCGAACGGGTCCTCTTCCTCCGCCAGTAGCGACAGTTCTTCCACCAGCTCTTCCGGCGCCTCGTAGCGTATGGGCTCGGCGGTGACTTCGTTTGCTTCGTTGCCGAGCCGCGTAAATTGCCGGAGCCGCGAGAGCAGCCCGAACGCCGCCTGACGATCCTCGCCGACCGCGGTGACGGATGTTGACTTGACCTGCGCGCCGTCGCCATCGAAGGGCGATTCATTGCGGGGGGAGTGGATCGCCGCAGCGACAGCCAGCACCAGTTGCGGCTCCGATAGAGGCGCCGACGCGCGCGGGGCCGCGGGCTCACCGGATACCACGAACGCGGCGAGCGCCGGCGCCGGCAACGACGTGCCGAGGTTTTTCCGCCACACAACGTAGTCGGCGGCGTTGATCACGCCGTCGAAATTGCCGTCCGCGCCGGCCCCAACGATCAGCGCCGAAATGCCGTAGCTGGAACGCCAAACCGCATGGTCGCCGGAGTCCACCACGCCGGAGTAGTCGTAGTCGCCTGCGATCTGCGTGGGCGCGATACCGGGGGTTCCCCCAACCTGCCGGCTGGCCTTCCAGTAGGCCGGGTTGTCGTATGGGTCGCCGCCAATGGTCATCGGGTCGACGGAGTCCTGATCGAAAGGCCCGACATATTCCAGCGAGGGCCCTTGCCCATCGGCCTCCAACGGCCAGTCGCCCGAGTCGTAGAACTGGAAGTATTGCAGCACCTCTCCGCCAGGGGCGATCAGCGATATGATTTCGCCTCCGTTGCTGAGGTTGGCATCCGCGTAGCCGCTTGGAGCCATGTTGATGCCGGTCCCGTAGTATGACACAAACTCATTCGGGTTGCGGGCCACCACGATCCGCTGGCCTGCTTCTAGAGTTATGCCAGAACTGAAGACGTAGGGTTCGGACGCAAAGCTGGCGATCTGTACGCCAGCGAGGTTTACCGCGTCCTCGCCCGTGTTCGTGACCTCGATGAATTCGTGCTCCGCCGCTTGCTGCGGGTGGTAGTGCAGCTCGGTGATGCGGAGGTAGTCGTACAATGGGCGATCGGGGACCGTGCTGGTAATGGTAATGGTGTCGCTGGCGATCAAGCCGGCCTCAAAATCATGTGCCTGAAGCGTGACTTGATTTGCCCCAGGAGCAAGCGGGACTTCGAGTTGCCAGGTGTTGATCCCGGTCCAAGTCACCTCCAGCGGCACGTCGCTTCCGGCCAGGTAAACATTGCGGACGTCGATCCACCCCGTGCCTTCAAGCGTCGCACTGAGCTCGTCGACCGAGAAGTTATTGCCGCCGTTGGTGGTGATCTGGAACGACACTGTCGGAATAGCCGACTGGGCCTGGCTTCGTGCGGAATTCGCCCGGCTGTTGAGTTGGCCGGCGGAGGGCATGCCAACACCCAATTGGCTGTAATAGGCCAACCAGGGCACCATGTAGTCGCCGTTGAACGACCGGTTCGTCAGGTCCCACATGTGTCCCCAGAAGAGCCGAAGGTTCTGTGGGATATCGCGAATCTCGTCGAGCCGACTAACATTCCCATTCCAGATCAACGGCTCGGTTAGATTCCCCAGATCCGCGTCCCAGTAGAGCGGGATGATCATTCCGTCCTCGGGTCGGACGTAGATTCGCAGGTTCTTGGGCCGGCCGAATCCATAAGTGTCCCAGTTGCCCAAAAACGACTGGGTCGCGTAATGCCGCATCCATAGGTCGACGTCCATCACGGCGTTGGTGGCGTCGTAGAGCTCTTGTTGGTTCGTGCGATGGATGGCCCAGGCGAAGTCGACGATCGCCTGATAGTCGTCTTTGTAACGCTGGTTCTTGATCAGCAACTGCCCGCGATAGGATTCCGGATCGGGGCCTCGGTAGCGAATGTCCTGATTCGTAATGGCCAGATCGTTGTTGTAGCCTAGTTGTACGGGTTCAGTGGGAATGACGATGTCGTCCAGTTCCCACTTCGTGCCTTCGTTGCCGTCGGCGAACTGTTCTCGGAGATAGTCGTCTTCGTATCGAGCCAACTGCAAGAGGACCGTCCGAGTTCCATGTCGCGGGTCGACCATCACGGCCACATCGTCGTACATACTGACACTGCTGCCGCCCGCCCGGGCGACCATGTGCTTCATGTAGATCTCGCCGATATTGCTCATGTCCAGCCGTATCGATTCGTGGACCCCGTAAAACTTCTCGTCGGGGCGGAGGCGGATCTTATAACCGCTGTTGGGACGCACGAACCGGCTGCCGACCTGGCGGACTTCGACGTCGTGATACGCCACATTGATCGGCCCGTTGGCGGAGTCGATCGTGTGGACGATCGAGGCCCCGATGTACTGATTGCTCATTTCGTTGTACCGGACAGTCAAGTTGTTCCGGTCGGAACCGAGCATGATGATGCGAACCGTGTCGATCGGACTGGCCGTCGCCGAACCGGCGCCAACGAAGTACAGAGCGCGGGAAGCCGCTCCGGCGGCGGGAAACGTGGAGACCGCTCCCAGCGCGTCCGAACCCTCTACGTAGAACTGCACAGTACTGGAGATTGACTGGCCTGGAATGGTCGCCTTGAAGAGCCCGTCGCCGCCGAGCGTCATCGGCAAAGTAGAGAAGCCACCCTCGTTGACCGCATATTTCAGATTGATAGCGCTGATGCCGTCAGGATCGTCGGCCCGCACCGAGATGGTGACCGGCTCGCCGGCGGCAGGCAAAACCGGATTCTGGACCAGATCGCTGTAGGTCGGCCCCACGTTCGACTCGAAGGCCGAATTCCGCGCCCCCGGCGTGCCGTTGTTCTCAGGCACGTCGAGAATGAACGTGTTGGCCATTCGGGTGAAATAGAACCGATTGTTGAGCTGGGCGCTGCCGGCGAGCCACTTTGCGCGGAGCGAGATCTCGTATTCCTGGCCGTCCTGGATTGATTCACCATTGCCGAAGTCCACAGTCACATGGTCGTGGATGTGCTGCTGGGGTCCTTCGGCAATCAAGTGCAGCACCTTATTGCTCCCATCCAATTGGACCGAGCCGGAGCCATGATTACCAACCAGTCGCCAACCCGCGGGCGTGGAACCGACCGCATCGTTCTCGAACGAGCCGTTGACGATCACCTGCTGGTTGGCGCCGTCGGGGTCCCTGATGACGCTGACGTCGTCCAAGAGTAGCTCGCCCTCGTCAAGTAGCCCCAGGATGAATTGCTGCAGGTTGGCCCCCACCGACATGGGCTCCGAAGAAACGGCGCGGTAAGTATACGTCTGCCAGGTCGACTTGGTCGATTCGTCGCTCGGCGCCCAGGCCTCCGCCCGGTTGTTGTCGGCGTCGGGATCGCGAAGCTCAAGGCTGGAACCGCCGCCGTCGGCGTACAACGACCAGCGCCCCGATTCGAAGTAGTGGACCTCGTCGGCCGGATTCCCGCTGGCGTCAATGAGCAGAATCCGATCTTCCCGATCGCTCAGGCTTCGGGAAAAATCTCCCACAATCTCGATCGCCGGGTATTTATTTTGCAGCGACGCCGCATCCCGAGCCACCACCAGATACTCGCCCGGCGCCAACACCGTGCCGGCCGGGATCTCAAAATCAACGGCGTCGGCGAGACTCCACCCGCCCAAGTCGACCGGCGCTGTTCCCCGGTTGTAAAGCTCGATCCACTCCTCGTCCGATTCGGTGAAAGGTTCGCCCGGAATCGGCTCGCTAATCTGCTTCCGGGCGCGCAGCTCGGCCCCGAAAATGATATCGCTACTGCCGTTGTTCGACTGGTGCACCTCCACAGAGAGCCGGTTGGTTCCGACGATGAGGCTATCCGTTGAAACGGTGATGGGGCCGGTGAACCCTGCGTCGCCCACGGTCGAAGAGGCTGTCGTGCCGGCGTTGACCGGGCCGGGATTCATCCCAAAACGGGCTTCTTCCAATTCGACGCCGTTGAGATAGAAGACCGCCCCGTCATCGATGACGTGCCCCAGTTCCAAGGCATCGATTTCGCTGGGGTCGCCGCTGAATTGGAAATCGATTTCAAAGTAGTACGTGAAGATATAAGGGATGTTGCCTTGGGGCGGATCCAGCACCGTCCGGATCGTCCCGGGGATCGCCCCCGGCGTGCTGTCGTAGCCGATTAGGGCCGGCCCTTCGAGCCAGTCGATCCCGTCCACCGCGTGCGACGCCTGGGCCCAATTCGCCGGCAAGGCGTTCCCTGTCGGATTGAAGCGCCACAGTGTATCCTCGTCGATTGCGAGCAGTGTTGTCGTTTCGAAGGTGGCCGGCGTGTCGGGCGTGCTCAACTTGGGAAACGCATGGTACATGATCTCGTTGATCACAATCTCATCGTGTAACTGAAAGCTGTTGGCCGCAGATGGAGTCGACACGTCGGGATACAGCCAAGCGCCGGCCAGCTCGTCGCTACGCCCGCGGAGTCGGTTAGTGACCACTTGCGCGTCCAACAACTGGTGCTGTCCGCCGGGCGCATACAAGAACAGCTTTTCGCCATCGATCGGATGGAAGCCAAGCTGCGCCTCGGTTACCTGCAGATATTCGCCGGGGGCAATCGACTGCGCTGGAAAAGTGTACTGACCGCCACCTGTTCCGGTAGCCACCAATTCCACTCCGCTGAGATTGACGGATTGTGTTCCCTGATTGACGATCTCCAACCAGAAGTCATTGGCAGTGGCCGCGGCAATCTCGTTCAGCGCGATCGGATACGCCGGAGCAGGCGCATTGGGGAAGTTGACCGCTCCGGGGGTGCCGCCGACGGTGATGCTGGAGGTCCAGTTGTCCGTCGCTTCGCTGCTGGTATGCGGATCCCGTTTGGCCAGACTGGCGCCGCCGCCGTCAGGACCGACCGGCCAATCGCCGTCGTCGCCGTAGTCGAGGACGTTCATTACCCGGCCATCGTTGTTGACAATTCGCAGCTCGTCGCCGCCATTGGAGAGCCTGCCGGTAAACGGCCCCAGCGCCCCAGAGTAAGCGCTCTCGGCTTGCAGAGCCGCCGGATCAATCGCGACGACCAGGTAGCTGCGGCCGGGCAGCACCGTGCCATCAGGAAACTGGTAATCGACGCCGCCTTCGATCGCCCATTCGGAGATGTCTATATCGATAGCCAGTTGGTTGTACAGCTCGACCCACTCCAGCGTGTCGTCCTCCGATCCGCCCGGGTTGTACATGATCTCGTTGAAGACCATCGTGCTGTCCAGAGCCAGACGCGGTTCGAGCATCTCGAACGCGCCGCGCCAGGTTCGGCCGA
>DASXWB010000777.1:0-6877 GCA_036503915.1 Lacipirellulaceae bacterium
GCTGGCCGGCATGCCTAGCTGGTCGAGCGTGATGATTTGGAAGCGGCTGCCCTGCGGCTCGAAGCGAAAAACGTGGATCTGGCCAGACTCCATTGCGCCTAACCGGGCGCGTGCCCAAGCGCCGCGCACAAGTTCGGCGCCGCTTTTCACTCGGGCGTGCGAAAATGAGCCTTCCACGAGCGGAGCCGCCACCGCGCCCATGACGACCAGCAGCGCCAACACGAGGCACACTTCAACGAGCGTGAGACCGCGGCGCATGCCAGATCGTGATCGAGCGTCGCTCATTTACCGGCAGGCCTAGGTGTTTTCCCAGTTCCCAATATCGTCATCGCTGCCGTCCTGTCCGTCGGGGCCGACCGACCATACGTCGTACCGCCCCGCGTTATGTTTCCCCGGCGCGGCGTATCGGAATTCGTTGTCCCACGGATCGAGCAGCGCGCCTGATTCCTTGAGGTAGGGGCCCGACCAGCGCTCGGCAGCTTTGGCGTCACTGGGCTGCGTGATCAGATCATTCAGATCGGTCGGGTAGGACCGCATATGAAGCTGATAGGTATCGATTTGGCCGGCGAGAATGCCGACCTTTGCTTTCGCTGCGTCCTTTAAGGCGCGGTCCTGGACGCCGCTATATGTGCTCACGGCGATCGAGGCCAGAACAACGAGGATCACCAGCACGAGCAACACTTCCATCAAGGTGAAGCCGCCATGGCCGCCCCGACGTCGCGCTCTCACAAAGTCACGTTGCTTTGAATTCATATCCCTTTCTCCTTTCAATTGAGATTTTGCGATGTTCTTAAATCAATTCTAGTCACGTGCTTAACCAGTCATACTCATTCTCAGCACCGGCACTAAAAGCGCAATGACGACGACCAGCACCACGCCGGCCAGGATCAACAGCATTAGAGGCTCCAACAGGCGCACAAACAAATCCAGCCGCCGCCACGTATCGCGCTCCAGCGAATCGGCAATGTGCGGCAGCACGGTTTCGAGGTTGTTCGATTGCTCGGCGACAGCGATCATCTCCACGACGTCGACCGGAAACTGGCCGCTGGCCGCCAGCGGCGTAGCCAGCGATTCGCCGGCGGAAATATTTTCAGCCGCCTCGCGCACTGCAGTGGAAAGCACGCGATTGCCCGTCGAATCAGCGCTGATGTCCAGCGAGCGGACGATTGGAACGCCATTCGTCAGAAGAGTTCCCAAAACCCGGCAGAACCGCGAGACCGCCAAACTCAGGTAAATTGAGCTGGCCACCGGCACCTTCAAGCGCAGGCGGTCGAGCCACATTCGGCCCTCAACCGTCTGCAACCGGGTGCGCAACAAAAGGCCTGCCGCCACCAGCCCCATCACCAAAAAAATGCCGTACGTCTGCAGCATATAACTGAGCGACAGCAGCCAGTCGGTGATCGCCGGCAGCTCACCTCGATCGCGCAGGCGCTGGAACAGTGTTTCGAATTTCGGCACGAAGAAAATGATCAGCACGTTCACCACGACCGTACCGAGCACGAACAAGATCATCGGGTAAGCCAGCGCGCCGATCACCCGGCTCTTGAGCTCGTCCTGCTGCTCGGTAAATTTGGCCAGCCGATCGAGCGCCTCTTCCAGGAAACCGCCCTCGCCCCCGGCGCGCACAATACTTGTGGCCAATTCGCCGAAAGCACGCGGGTGGCGGACCATGGCGTCTGCCAGCGTCGCACCTTCCTCGACACGCGAATGGACGTCTTCCAGCACCTGAGCCAGATTCTTGTGGGGCGTTTGCTGGCGGATGATGTCCAGCGAGCGCAACAGCGGCACGCCGCTTCCCAACAGCGCCGAAAGCTGGCCATAAGTTGCCGCCATGACCCGCGCCCGCACGCGCGGGGAGCCCTTTCGGCCCAATGCCCGCCCGTCGGCGGTGGCCACCTTGAGCGGAAACAAGTCGCGGCCGGAAAGCGCCGCCACGGCCTCCCGCTCCGTGCCCGCCGCAAGCGTACCTTCCACGCGGTTGCCCAGGAGATCGCGCGCTATGTAGGCAAATTCAGGCATGGGGAGTTTGGGTGAGTCAGTGAGTAAGTGAGTCAGTGAGTAAGTGAGTAAGTGGTCGCGCTGAGTCCCAATACCGACTCACCGACTCACCTACTCACGTACTCACCTTTAGACCTATAGTCGATCGCTCTTCGTGACGCGGAGTACTTCATCCACGGTAGTTATGCCGGAGAGCACTTTCAGCCATGCGTCCTCGCGCAGGGTGCGCATACCGTCTTTGCGGGCGGCCTGGCGGATTTCCCAGCTGCTGGAGCGGTCGTGGGCCAGTTGCCGCACGGCGTCAGTCGTCACACACAGCTCGAAAATGCCCTGCCGGCCTTCGAAACCCATTTGCCGGCAGCCGCGGCAGCCGCGCGGGCGGTACAGTGGTTGGCCGCGACGCTCGTACTCGTCCCAGAGAAAATCCTTCGGCAAGTCTTCGCGGTTGGGGCGATAAGCTTCGCGGCATTTCATGCACAGCGTGCGCACCAGCCGCTGCGCCATCACCGCCTCGACCGTGCTGGCCACCAAAAATGGCTCAACGCCCATATCCACTAGTCGCGTGTATGCGCTCGGCGCGTCGTTCGTGTGCAGCGTGCTGAAAACCATGTGGCCGGTCAGGGACGCCTGAATCGCGTTCTCGGCCGTTTCGAAATCGCGAATTTCGCCCACCAGCACGACATCCGGATCGTGCCGCAAAATCGAACGCAGCGACGCGGCAAACGTCAGCCCGATCTTCGGATGCACCTGGATCTGGTTGATGCCTTCCAACTGATACTCGACAGGATCTTCCGTGGTGATAATCTTGGTGGACTCGTCCTTAATTTCCAGCAGCGAGCTGTAGAGCGTGGTCGTCTTGCCGGAGCCGGTCGGCCCGGTCACCAGCACAATGCCGTGCGGCATGCGGATTAGTTCGCTGTAGCGCACGTGCAAGTCGTGCTCCATGCCCAGCGCTTCGAGCGAGAACTGCATCCGCCCTTTGTCTAATAGCCGCATGACGATTCCTTCGCCGTGCAGCATCGGAATCACCGACACGCGAACGTCGATCTCGCGGCCCGAAACGCGAAGTTTGATGCGCCCGTCCTGCGGCAGGCGCTTCTCGGCGATGTTCAGCCGCGCCATGATCTTGAGGCGGCTGATCATTGCGGCCTGAAAGCGACTGATCTCCGGCGGCACGGGCTGCGGGTGCAGCATGCCGTCGATTCGGTAGCGAATCTTAAGACCGGCCGCCTGCGACTCAATGTGCACGTCACTCGCGCGCGATTCGATCGCTTCGAGCAGAATTTCATTGACCAGCCGGACGACCGACGCCTCCTGGGCCTCCTCGCTGAGTTCCCCGTCGACGTCAATTTCGTCGAGCAGCTGTATGTCTTCCTCTTCCTGAAGCGCGAGCAGGTCGTCGATCGTCTCGCTGCCGACGCCCAAGTGCGCTTTGATCTGCCGGGCGATCTGCTCGCGCTGGGCCAGCACCGGCTCGATCGTGAGACCCGTTGTCGCGCTCAGCTCATCGAGCGGGTAAAGATCGAAGGGGTCGCTGGTGGCCACCGTGAGCGTGCCGTTTTGTCGCTGGATGGGAAACAGCGCGTGCCGGTGGATCAGCTTCAGCGGGAACCCCCGCAGGAGCGAAAAGTCGATGGTCTGCTGCTCCAGATCGACAAACGGGATGCCCACCTCGTCGCCCAAGGCGCGCAGCGCGGCCTCCTCACTGACCAAGCCCGAGTCGACCGCAGCCACGTCGAGCCGCGTCGCCTCCGGCCGGTCCTGGCGGAGCTGACTGAGCTGCTGCGTCGTGAGCAGCCCGCGTTTTACGAGGATGGAGCCTGCTTCCATCGCGATTCCGTTTTCTGTTGTATTGGGAGGGATTCTGGCGGGATGCCGTTATTATGGGCGGCAACCGCCCGCGCAGCAATCGACCCTGTCAATCTCGTCGTATTTCACTGACACAGCATCTAATCGGCGGCATGCCTTCACCGCGCAGCGGCGTAGGCATGATTCCGCGCGGATCACGCTCACCCGCCGCGGCGGGAGAGAATGCCACGCGTCGATGCCATGCTAGCGCTAATTCCTGTCGCGATTGGGGCCGCGTCCGCGTCGTCCGCCGTCGCCGTCGTTGCGGTTCCCGCCAAAGAAACCGCCGCGTCCACCGCGCCGGCCGAATCCGGGCGCTTGATCCGTCGCGGCAAAATCGTCGCCCATCAAAGATTCCAACTTCGCTCGCTGCTGGGCAGTCAGCACATCGAGCAATTTTTTGCGTGCTTCGATGCGCAACTGGCCGATTTTCTCTTGAAGCTCTTGCTCCACTTCGGCCGCCCGCTCTTCGAGCCGTTCGCGCTGGGCTTCTGTGAGATCGAGCGTTTCGGCCAGCGCGCCGCCGGTGAGAGCCCCTGCTCCCTGCTGCTGCACGCGCATTTGCACGTCAATTTGCTTCAGCCGGTCGAATTGGTGCGGCAGCAGCACCTTCTTCAAGCGCTTCTCGGCGTCCGCATTCACATCCTCCATGCGCTCGCGAATCTTTTCAAACTGCTGCTGGCGCTGTTCGTCGCTGAGATCCTGCATCCCGCGGAACATCTCGCGCATTTCCTCCTGAAGTTCCGTGCGAATTTCCTCGGCAAGCGCGTCGACTTTTTCTTGTTGTTCGTCTACGAGCTGCAAGTCTTGCCGCACGTCGTCGCGGTAGAGCAGGCCCAAAACTCCTCCGCCGCCGCCAAAACCGCCGCGGAAACTGCCCCCCTGCGCGAAGATCAAGCCGGGAGTGGTCAAAACGGCCAAACCAACGAGCGACGCAATGCCGAAAAAACGCTTGTCACGTTTCATCACGATTTCTCCCGAATATTGGATGAACCCCGCTTGCGTTTAGTTGCAGCGCTGTCGGCTGTCACCAAGCAACGAGCGCCCACCCTATTTTCCCTAACCCCAGACGAGGCAGAAAGTTCCCATAACTCAAGTCGTCCCCGACGCCAGTTTCCCGCCAAGTGCCACGTTATCCAAGTGCGGCTGTCGATGTTTCGACCGGCGGCAACCCCGATGTCTGGTGTCGCCGACTTGCGGTCGCCTTATTTGCTTCGTAAAGTAAGACAGAATGCCGAGTTACGCTCACACGAAGGCTTTTGCCATATAGCTCGCCAAGTTGCCCTGCCTTCCCCCGACATAATGCGCCGCCTTCATCCGACAGCTTAAAAGGCAAGGGCATTTCGGAAGTCATCTATGGATCCAGCTGAGTTAATGCGCCTGGCGATCGAAAAATGCCGCGCCGGAATTGCGCAGGGCCAGAGTCCCTTCGGCTGCGCCATCGCGCGGGACGGCAAGATTCTGTCCTGCTCCCACAACACCGTCGTGCTCACGACCGATATCACCGCCCATGCCGAAGTAAATGCCATCCGCGAAGCATGCCGCGAAGTGGGCGACATTTTTTTGACTGGCGCCATCGTGGCCACGACCTGCGAGCCGTGTCCGATGTGCATGGCAGCGCTCCATTGGGCGCGCGTCGATACCGTGTACTATGGGGCCACAATCGCCGATGCCGACAAGGCAGGATTCAATGAGCTTCAACTGCCGGCCGCCGAACTGTTGCGGCTCGGCGACAGCAAACTAAAGCTCATGCCCAATGTGCTTATGAAGGAGTGCAAGCAGCTGTTCGACGAATGGCTGGTGAATCCGAATCGAACAGTATATTGAGGAGACTGCCGATTGCGGATTTCGGATTGCGGATTGCGGATTAAAAGTCGATGTGTCCCAATCCGCAATCCGAAATCCGAAATCACCATGGTTACCAAAGTCGAAATCGCCGCCGATTGGCTTACCCGCTACACGGGCATGCCGCTGGACCGCTTCGGCAATTTCGTGTTGTTGACGAATTTTCGCGATTACGTGCAGAAGTTCGCCGCCCGTTTCAGCTGCGATATCTACGGCGACAACCGGCCCATGCAGTCGGCGACCAACGACGGCGGCCTGACGATTATCAACTTCGGCATCGGTTCGCCAAACGCGGCCACGATCATGGATTTGCTGACCGCGTACCATCCGGAGGCCGTGTTATTCCTGGGTAAGTGCGGAGGGTTAAAACACGCCACGGAGATTGGCCACTTTATCCTGCCGATCGGCGCGATTCGCGGCGAGGGAACGTCGGATGATTACTTGCCGCCGCTGGTGCCGGCGCTGCCGTCCTTCAAGCTGCACAAGTTCGTCTCACAGAAATTGGTCGAGCGCGGGCTCGAATACCGCACCGGCGTGATTTACACCACCAACCGCCGAGTGTGGGAGCACGACCTCAAATTTCGCGAGCAGCTTCAGGAATACACGCCGATCGGGATCGACATGGAGACGGCCACCATTTTCGTCGTGGGCCACAAAAACCAAATCGCCCGTGGCGCCCTGCTCTTGGTGTCAGACAAGCCGCTCGCCCCCGAAGGCGTGAAGACCAGCGAGAGCGACGCCCGCGTCAGCCGCGATTGGTCCGACGTCCACCTCTCGATCGGAATTGACTCGCTGACTGACATCGGCGACAAGGGCGAAACGATCAAGCATTTTCAATACTGATTCTCTTATGGTCAGTCAACCGAAGGTACGTTGCGTCGCAACTCTTTTCGCAGTCTGCTGCGCAAGCGCCGCCGCTCTGGCGGAACAGGAATTTGTTCCACTGCGCATCGCTTCGTTCAATTCGGAATACTTATCTGCACCCGGCGTGACCCCTGGCGAGATACAGAATTATCGATTCGACCATGGCCGAAGGCAGCATCTGGAACGCGTGGCCCATCTCATCGAAACGCTCGCGCCCGACATCTTCAATCTCGTCGAGGTCACGTCAAAGGAAGCGGTAGACCAAGTGGTGAAAATCTTACACGAGAAGGGGCTGACTGATTACCGAGGGCATCATGTCGAC
>DASXWB010000778.1:0-6675 GCA_036503915.1 Lacipirellulaceae bacterium
AAGAGTGCATTCATTGAGAAGTTGCCGCACGTCGCTGCGGCTTCCCAGGAAATGTACGCGGCCTGAGAGTGCGGGCACTTGCGCGGCGGCCTCGAGCTTGAGCGCGAAGTCGCGCGACTCGAACTTGTTCGATGTTCGCTCGCCGACGATGAGCAAATGAATATTCGGCATTTGCTCCGCGATCAGCGAAGCCGCGCGAATCACGACATCGACGCCCTTGCGCGGACCGAGCTGGCCGATGGTCGCAACCAGCTGCGCCCGATCGTTCAAGCGTAGCTCATGGTGCAAGTAACCAGTTGGTGGGCGCGGCTGGAACTCGTCGAGGTCGATGCCATTGTGTGAGACGATACATTTCGCCGCGGCGATGCCCTGGCTTATGTGATACTGTCGCGTGGCATCCGACACGGCCAGCAGCCGGCGATTCGCGTTGACGTCTTCAATGGTTTGGCGGGATAGCGTAATAATGTCGCGGATGTGCCCGACACTCGGCACCCCGCATTCTGCGGCGACGGGGCCGACGATGCGCGACACGGATAAGCTGTTGGCATGCAGCAATTGCGGCTGTATCTCGCGGACGATGTCGGCGACATTGGCCCGGAGCCGATGAAGCGGCAATCGTTCGCCGTTCTCGTCCTGAACATGCCAGGGAATGTGCGACACGTTTGCTCTATGTAGCGCAACGGCCAATGGCCCGCCGGCGGGCGCCATCACATAAACATCGAACCCGGCGTCACGGATTACCGGCAGCGTGGCCAGCATCGACCGTTCGCCACCCAGCAGCGTGGGATATTCGCAGAGAATCAGAACGCGTCGCATCGCCGTAGTTCCGGCGAGCCGAGCCGGACTTTACGCTGACGCCGCTCGGCTCGCGACGTCTACAGCAATCCGTAATCGGCAAGCGACTTCTTGAGTCTCGTCATGCCGGTGTCCTCGAGCGGCGTCATCGGCAAGCGCAGCTCGCCGGGATCGCGGCCCAACAGCTTCATCGCCGCCTTAATTGGGATAGGATTGGTCGCCAAACCGAGCATATCGCGGCACAGTGGAAATAGTTTGCGATGCCAACGTTGGGCGTCGGCCAGGTCGCCCTTGCTCATCGCGGCGATAAGCGCCCGCATGTCCTTGGGCACGATGTTGCCGACAACGGAGATCACACCGCGCCCGCCGATCGCCATGAGCGGCAGCGTGAGGCTGTCGTCGCCGCTGAGCACTGTGAGGTTCGTCGACGCGATGATTTGCGAAGCCTGGTCGAGCGAGCCGGTCGCTTCCTTCACCAGGGCAATATTTTCCAACTCGGCGAGCCGGATAATCGTCTCCGGCTCGATGTTCTTTGCCGTGCGGCCTGGGATGTTGTAGATGCACTGGGGGAGGCCGGTTTCCTCGGCAAGCCGCTTGAAATGCTCGTAAAAACCTTGCTGCGTGGGCTTGTTGTAGTAAGGGGCAACTTGCAGGGCCGCATCGGCGCCAGCCTTCTCGGCGAATTTCGTAAGCCGCAGGGCCTCGGCCGTGCTGTTCGAGCCGGTGCCTGGCATCACTTTGGCGCGGCCGGCCACGGTCTCCACAACGAACGCAATCACGCGATCTTGCTCTTCGTGGCTCAGCGTGGGCGACTCGCCGGTGGTTCCCACGGGAACGAGGCAATTGGTGTCGGCGGCAATCTGAAACTCGATCTGCTCGCGAAAGATGCGGTAGTCCACTTCGCCGCCCGAAAACGGCGTGACCATCGCCACCGACAAACCCGCAAACGCCTCTCCCTTTGTCTTCATCAAGTAATCGCCCTCTCATTGTTAGAGTTCGCCGCAAGGCAATTTACCCGCACGAGGCATAATAGGCCTATAGGCCCACGCTGACAATGGTTGGCGTCGTACACTAGCCCGAAGCGCAAGCGAGGGTGTTGGCACAATATTTGCGCTTCGGGCTACTCTGCGACGGCTTCCACGGTGGCCGCGCTTGCCGTGTTCGCATCGAGCGGTCGGCGACCGCTGCGGTTGGGTCTGCTGGCTGAAGGCTGATCTGATCCCCCGAGAAATCGCTCGAATCGCCGAATGACCTCCTCGCGCGAGAAGAAAGAGCCGGCGCCCCGCTGCTCCAACTCGTGAACCATGCGCACGACTTCCGCATTCATCTGTGCGGAAAGACCCACGGTTGCTGCCAGGCGCACGATCTCGCCGTTGATATGCTCGACCTCGGTCGGCTTGCCCCGCTTGAGGTCCTGTTGGAGCGAGAAAACAATTGGCTTGCGATCGAATTTACGGCGGGCGCCGAAGCAAATTCCGCGACCGATGGCCGGCCAGCTCATCATCCGCGTGAGCCGCCCGATGCGCCGCAAGCTTGGCACTCCAGGGATCGTTTGGAGCGGGATTTCGGCGCGGGCGAACACGCGGCGGCATTCGGCGATGATCGGCAGAGCCACGGCCTCGCGCCAAGCGCGATGGCAAATCGCCTCGCTGATGAAATTCGACGCCGACAAGCACGACGCATAACCGAGCGCGTTTATCGCCAGCTTGTTGTAGCGCATACCGGAAATGTTGGGGCTCGAATCGAAATGCAAGGCGTCGCAACGAATGCGGCGCAGCACGTTCGTGGTGGCATCGACGCGGTCCGACGCCGCGTGACGCAACGGCGGTCCGAGGATCGTGGCCCCGCCAAGCTGCAAACTAACGCGGCCGGGCTCGACAATGGTGATGTTCGTGGCGGTCATGCCCATCACCAGTTGACGCACGTTGGCGTGCCGGGCCAGGAGTCGCTCATTAATGCCATTCTGAATGGAAACGACTGTGGCGCCGAACCAATACGGCGCCGCGGCGCGAGCGGCCGATTCCGAGGCGTGCGACTTTACTGAGACGAAGACAATATCGGAACCGGCAATATCGGCGCAGTCGAAGCTTGCCTGCACCGGGATGCTTTGCTCGCCCCACGGACCTTCCACAATGACAGCCTGCCGCTCGCAGATCGCACGCCCGTGTTCGCCGCGCACGATAAGCGTTACGTCGATGTCGGGAGCGTCGCGCTTGATGAGCGCGCCGAACATCGAGCCAACGGCCCCGGCGCCTAGCACGCTGACTTTCATTGAACGCTCCCTTATATAGCCGGCTCAACTTGGGCCGGCGCAGAAACCCCGGCCAACATGGCCGGGCTATGTACGCAGATCAGCTCCGCCGTGTTACGATTCGCCGCCGTGCCAAGTGTCGACAAGCGCACCGACGCTGCCGACTTCCTCCGCCGTCCTCTGCCGAATTCCGTCTGGTTCCGCGGACTCAGTCCGTCCGCGCCGCAAATAGGTTTGAGAGGGTCTGGCCAATACGTCGAGCACGGTGGGATCGCTCTTGGCTCGGTCGCCCTTAAAGAAAAAGCCGTCGCACACGACAACGCTGTCCCGATACGGCGGATAACGCATCATAAGTTGGTGCGCCTCGGGCATACGGTGCCAAGGAATTGTCGGAAACATGTGGTGCAGGACATGATTCCATTCGCCGAACGGGAAGAAGATTTCCCGCTCCAGCCATTTCCCCGTGTAGACGCGGCTGTTGGTATAGTCGCCATTGTCGGGGTAGTTCCCGTGATGGGCGATCTCGCGCAGAAACAATACGGCCGGATAAAACGTGAACATCGGCACCAGCCATAGTAGCGCATAATGCGCCCACAAATTGAACGACCACAGCACGGCCAGCAGAACGATGTAGTAGCTGATGCGCATCGCTCGGAACAGCGGCGGCGGAATGACCTCGACGTTCTTCGCCGGTTCTTTGTCTTTGGCCGGAATCATTGCATAGAGCGCGCGGCCCTTAAGATAGCTCATGGCTTTGTGCGGCAGCACTTGAAGGAACAGGTACTCCCATAAAAATCGCCAGCGGCCAATCGGAAAGTTGCGCGGGTGGTGCTTCACCAGGCGCTTGAGATCCGGATCGTTCTCCGGGTCATTCACATGGCGGTGGTGACCCCAGTGGCCAGCGCGGTAGTTGTGGATTGCGGCGAAGAGCGGAAACGCGACCAGAATATTCGAGGCCAGCTCATTTAGCACGCGGTTCTTGAACAGCGAGTAATGACTCGACTCGTGGATCAAGACACCCAGCCGGTTTTGCGTCCAAGCGCCGATGACAAACACGCTCGCGAGGTAAATCGGCGCCATCCACCACAGCGACCAGCCGTTGGAGAGGATCCAGCGATACGAGCCGACGCAGCCAGCCACTACGAGCGCAAAGAGGACATACTCGGCCGCTAGTACGCGCCAATTCGTGTAATTGTTTGGGGCGCAGAGTTTTTTGATCTCGGCGAACATTTCGCGCCGCTCAAGATCGCCCGCTGTAGGAGCCATGGTTCCGCCCTCAAAAGGAGGCGCACTGGTAGTTTGACTCTTCTCAGGATGCCCGCCAGCCTATAAAAGATGGAGCGAGTGGGCAAGATGTGCGGGCCTACTCCCTGGCCTCCAGTTCTGGTCGATCGAGGGGTCACCAAAGGGTGGGCGGAGTTCTTTGTGCCTAATGACGACATGGAATTGACGAGCCTTTCGGGGTTTTCGCGGCGGAGCGGCGAGCAGCTTCGCATCCTCTTCACGGAGGGTGCCAGTTTGTCGGCCCGGCAGTCGCTGTATGGCCTTGGACCGTTACACCAGGTTGATGTACTGGACCCGGATCCGCTTTGCCAGTGCCGGTTTTCGAGCTACGTGCGCCGATTCATCCGTTCGCCGTCGTTTTCGAAGCAACCGACCAAGTTCCTTAAGTTTCTGGCCAAGTTGCTCGCGGAGGAAAAGTACGATGTGCTGCTTCCGACGCACGAGCAGGTGTATCTTTTAAGTCGCGTGCGCGAATCAATTGCAACCCAGGTAGGCGTTGCATTGCCCGAGTTTGCGGTATTGGAGCGACTACAGAATAAGGCCGATTTCAGCCGGTTGCTAACGGAATTGGACTTGCCGCAACCGGCGACGACAGCACTGCGAGCGGCGGATGAATTGGCTCGCGCAGATGAGTTCCCCTTTTACCTGAAGCTGGCCCATGGAACGGCAGGCGCCGGCGTATGGCGAATCGAAAGCCGCTCCGAGTTAGATCGACGAGTGGAGGTCCTTCGCCGCAACGGTTTCGTCGGCGCACAACGCGAGATTCTGATTCAACAGCCCGGGCGCGGCGTGCAGTCTACGGTGCAGGCCGTATTCAATCGCGGCGAGATTGTCGGCATCCATGAGTTTGAAGCGCGGCGGCTGGGCGTGGGCGGGATGTCGACCGCACGCACGAGCGCCGATCACCCGCTGGTGCGCGAGCACGTGGCTCAACTGGGGCGGCATCTGGGATGGCACGGCGCGCTGTTTATCGACTACTTTTACGACCGCGAAAGCGGCCGGCCGGAGTACATCGAGGCCAACCCGCGGATCGGCGAAACGGTCAATGCGCTTCTTAGTGGCGTGAACCTACCTCAGCTGCTTGTGGAAGTGTCGCGCGACCAGTCGCCGCCATCTGCGCCTTTGGGCAAGGTCGGCGTTCGCACGCACAGCTTCATGATGATTCTCATGAGCATGGCTTTCGAAGGCCACGGCCGCGGCGCACTTATGCGCGAAATTCGCGAGCATGCAGCCGGCCGCGGCATCTATGAAAACAGCGAGGATGAGCTGACCCGGCCACACGAGGACCGGCTCAGCCGATTACCGAGGTTTTGGATCGCGACGCAGCTGTTGGCCTGGCCTGGGTTGGCGAAGAAGATTGTCGCCAAAACGGTGGAGAATTATGCTCTGCCGGAAATGGCGATTGCCGAGATCAAGGCGTTGCCGCCGGATTTATACAAGCGCCTTGTGGAAACGGCCGCGACCACGACTTAGTCGTGGTGCCCGGTCGGCCGTTATTGGCACCTTGGATTAGCGAACGGCGCTACTCGATAAGGTGTTTCATATCGCGCACAGCCTGCTCGAGTCCGACCATGAGGGCTCGGGCTACGATGCTGTGCCCGATGTTGAGGGCGTGCATGCCGTGGATGGCTGCAACAGGTTTTACGTTGCGATACGTCAGTCCGTGACCGGCATCGAGCGTCAGGCCGGCATCGCGGACGAGCTTTCCCGCGCTGATAAGCGTCTCAAGCTCGGCCTGTGTTTGCTGTGAGTTGTGACGCAATGTGGCATTCGCATAGGCGCCCGTATGCAGTTCGATTGCATCGGCGCCGAGCGACGCGCCGGCTTCGATTTGTTTGCGATCAGGATCGAGAAACAAGCTCACGACGATACCGGCGTCCTTCAGCCGGCGGACTGCCTGGCCCGCCTTATCGCGCTGGGATGCAACATCGAGACCCCCTTCGGTCGTGACCTCTTCGCGCCGCTCGGGGACAAGTGTTGCCTGAAAGGGCTTGGACTCGCAGGCAATCGACAGCATTTCGTCGGAGCACGCCAGCTCCAAGTTGATTGGCACGGCGACCGACTCCATGAGCATGCGCAGGTCGCGCTGCTGGATATGGCGTTGATCCTCGCGTAAGTGAATCGTGATGCCGTCGGCGCCGCCAAGTTCGGCCAGCGCTGCGGCCCAAATAGGATCCGGTTCGTTTGTTTTGCGGGCCTGACGGACCGTGGCCACGTGATCGATGTTAACGCCTAATTGGACCACGTGCGTACGTCAAAAGAAGAACCTTCGTGTGGCATGCCATTGCAAGGTGTGCCACTCAACGGCCGGTCACTTGAATCAACTTACCATGCGGCGCTGGCTG
>DASXWB010000779.1:0-4014 GCA_036503915.1 Lacipirellulaceae bacterium
CGATACAGTGATCGCTCCGGACTTTTTGGAGTCGTAGACGAAATAGCCTTGCGCGAAAAGCGGCGTGTTCTCGCCGATGATCTTGACGGAGTTTTTATTGGCCCCCACCGTGCCGTCGCTTCCCAATCCATAAAACACGGCCCGCTTAACGTGGCTGGCTTCTGTCGTAAATGTTGCGTCCCATGGCAGGCTCAAATGCGTGACATCGTCATAAATGCCGACGGTGAAGTGCCGTTTCGGCTTCGGGTCTTCAAGATGCCGGAAGATGCTGGCCACCATGGCCGGCGTGAACTCTTTCGACGCCAGGCCGTAGCGCCCGCCAAAGACTTCCGGCGACGCGTCGCCATTCATCTTTGCTGCCGACGCGCGATGTTCTATCAGCGCCGCTACCACATCCAGATAAAGCGGCTCCGCGAGCGCACCCGGCTCCTTCGTCCTGTCCAGCACGGCGATGCGTCGCACCGTCGTGGGCAGCGCCGCAACGAATGACTCCACGTCGAACGGCCTGTAAAGCCGCACCTTCACCAGGCCGACCTTCTCCCCTTCTCGATTCAGCCGCTCGATCGCCTCCTCAGCGGCTCCGACGGCCGAACCCATCATGACGATGACCCGCCCGGCGTCGGGCGCGCCAACGTACTCAAAAAGACGATAATGCCGCCCAGTCCGCTCGGCCAACCGGTCCATCATCGACTGCACGATCTGCGGCACCGCTTCGTAGTATGGATTTGCCGCCTCTCGCGCCTGAAAGAAGACGTCGGGATTCTGCGCCGATCCGCGAAGCACTGGCCGGTCTGGATTAAGGGCCCGCCGCCGATGCTCCTGCACCAGCGACTCGTCAATCATCCCGCGGATGTCCTCCACCGTGAGCTGCTCGATCTTGTTCACCTCATGCGACGTGCGGAACCCGTCGAAGAAGTGCAGGAACGGGACGCGCGACCGCAATGTGGCCGCATGCGCGATGAGCGCGAAATCTTGCACTTCCTCAACCGAGTTCGCCGCAAGCATAGCCCAGCCGGTGCTGCGGCACGACATGACGTCGCTGTGGTCTCCGAAAATCGACAAAGCGTGCGTGGCGACCGAGCGGGCCGCAATGTGAAAGACCGCCGGCATCAGTTGGCCGGCGATCTTGAACATCTCGGGGATCATCAGCAGCAGGCCCTGCGAGGCGGTGAACGTCGTCGTGAGCGCACCGGCCTGGAGAGCACCATGGACGGCCGCCGCGGCGCCCGCCTCGCTTTGCATTTCTACGACCTCGGGGACGCTGCCGAAGAGATTCGGCCGGCCCCGGCTCGTCCAATGATCCGCCAACTCGCCCATCGGCGAGGCGGGGGTGATCGGATAGATCGCGATCACTTCACTAGTGAGATGGGCAATCGAAGCCGCCGCCTCGTTCCCATCGACGGTGATAAACGCTCGGTCTCCCACGCACAACTCCCTTCGATCCTACAGCTCACAGACGGATAGCCACGAAAAGGCACGAAAACCTCAACAAAGCCGATTTTTAGTTTGCGGGCAGACATCGATCCGATGCTGCGGCGCCCAATTGAAGTTGTTACTTTGTGCGCGTTCTTCGTGCCTTTTCGAGGCCATCCTTTGACGTTCAAATGCCACTAGCAAACCACCGGCTCGCAAGATCAGCCCGAAAACCTCCAACCGATTCGCCAAGGTCAAGCTCGGTCCCGCATGCCGGTGGTTGACAAGACCAATTGCAACTCAAGTGCCACTGAAGAAAAGGGGGCGCAATTTGCGCAGCGCTTGCAGTCAAGCGTTTTCGAAGCGAGTTGCTGACATCTTCGAACTCCACACACTGAAAAGTGTGCGATTCGGCGCGCCGGCGCTACACCTTGCACAGTTTGAGCGGAGATTATGGCAACAACGAATGAGCTCAGCGGCCAGCCATGGGCGGCCCACCCTCGGGTATACGCTGGAAGTGTGCGATGAGTTGGATTACCAGGCAAGTTATCAAGGCCAAGTAAAGGCCGAGCAACCACCACATCCATTGCAAGTGCGGCGGTTGGCGAAGATTGGCCGCCATGGCATCGTGGAACAGCAACGCAATCATCCAAAGCGTCGTGCCGCCAAACCAAAGTTCCCCATCGGCCCAAAAACCGGCGTGTTTCCGCCTCCCTACAGGCGCCAGCCAGTGCGCGCGGCTAGCACACTAGCAGAACTGATCAGGGTCAAATGCAGTTTGAGCGTCGCTCTAGCCGACGATAAGCGACTACTACATTGCGCGCCACTGAGGCATAAAAGGCCGCTTCGTGCACCACCACGTGAATGCGTAGAGCACACCAATCAAGAGGCTCAAACCGGGAGGCCAGGGCAGTTGTTGCTCCACTAACAGCCACATACCGGAGCCGAGCAAGACCATGACAGCAGCCACGCCCTCCCATCTCCATCCCACAACTGCGCCAATAGTCATTAAGAACAACGCCAGGAAATCGAGCTGAACGGCTGGTGGAGCTTGCCATAGGTTCGGTAGGCCGCCAGCACCCAACGCATGGGCCACAACAAACCAGGACATGAAAACGAAGTACAACGCACCTAGCGTTCGCGCGGTCCAACGGGCTACGTTGCCACAGAAACTCAGGTCCATGTCACACGCGTTCCTGTTGATCAAACTCGATTCGTCGAATGATCCGCAATCCACATCGCCGCGTCCGGCCAAAGCTGGGCGTGCGCCTTGGAGCTTACGGCCAGGCCGATGTGGCCCGCATTGATCGACATGTGCTTGACGAACTTCGATGAAACGTAGTCTTTAATAGCCAGCGTCGAGCTGGGCGGCACGAGGTGGTCCTGTTCGGCTACCAGCGTGAGGAGCGGGCAGGTAATGTTTTCGAGCGTCACAGGAATGTCGCCCAGTCGAAACTCGCCTTTCACCAGTTCGTTCTGCTGGTACAGGTGCCTGACGAACTCGCGAAACGTCTCGCCGGCCACGGGGATGTTGTCATTCGACCAGCGCTCCATCGCAAAGTAATTCTCCAGGTACGCGTCATCATCCATCTTTTCCGCAAAGCCCATGTATTTTTCGAAGTAATTCTGAACGGGCTTCATCAACTGGAAGCTGGATTGCAGCAACGACCCAGGGCAATTGCCAAAGGCGTCTACAAGCGCATCCACGTCGAAATACTCTTCCCGCGTCCAAAGATTGAGCAGCGATTCCTCACCGCTGAAATCGATTGGCGCGGCCATAAGAATGAGGTTCTTGACCTGCTCCTGGTAGAGCGAGGTGTACATGGCCGACATCGTCCCGCCCATACAGTAGCCGAGCAAATTTAACTTCGGGCTATTCGAGTGTTCACAGACGAAGTCGGCGACGTTCTTCAGAAGCACACATACGTAGTCGTTTACCCGCAACGTGCGGTCCGCCGCTGTGGGGACCCCCCAATCGATGAGATAGACGTCGAAACCGCGTTTTAGCAGCTGCCGGACCACGCTTCGATCAGGCTGCAGATCAAGAACATAAGGACGGTTCACCAGCGCAAAGCATACCAGCACAGGCTCAGCGAGGTCGATGGAATGCTCGTTTCGATAACGCAGGAGCTTCAAAGAATCTTCTTCGTAGACCACGTCGTGTGACGTAGTGGCCACCTGCACATCGCGAGCAATTCGCGGCACCTTGGGTACGTTCAACCAGCGTTGCCAGGCCCGAAACGTTTCCTGCTGCGTTGACTTTTGGAAATCAAGAAACGCGTCGAGCATTGCGCTATTCATGTGAACCGCCTTTCCCATTCGCTAGTCGCCGGTTGCCGGCTCAGCAAATCATCCCCCTTGGCCGGCAACCGGCAACCCATCTCCTTCCATCAACCCCCCATTGACATACCGCCGTTAATGTCCAGCACGTGGCCCGTGATATAACTTGCCGCGGGCGATGCCAGGAACGCAACGCCGGCGGCTATCTCGACCGGCTCGCCAAGCCGGCCCACAGGCGTCATGTTGACCACCGCCTCCAGTGCTTTCTCCGGCATGTCCTGCAACATTCGCGTCTTGATAAACCCGGGCGCCACCGCATTC
>DASXWB010000780.1:0-2963 GCA_036503915.1 Lacipirellulaceae bacterium
GCACAGCACCGAGAGTGCCCGACGCATTCTGCAACCTATGCCTGATCCGTTTCGCGCAACACGATGCGGCGCGGTCTTTATTTGGTCGTTCATTTGGCGCACTTGCCTGGAAACTGGTAGGATAACCGATCGATCGCAAAACGCGTATTGCAGTGCGAGGAACGGGACATGTCCGCAGTCAAAACGCAGCGACCCTCCGACGCGGAAACAGTGCCGATGTTCTCAAACGGCAAGTGGAAAACGTCCGAGGGCGGGCGGCACGGAGACGTCTACAATCCGTCGACAGGGGAGGTGATTGCCCGGGTACCGCTCTGCTCGGCGAAGCAAGCGGCGGAGGTAGTCGAGGCGGCCGCCGCGGCGCTGCCTGCTTGGAGCGAAACGCCGGTCGTCGAACGGGCCCGCGTCATGTTTCGCTTCCGGGCGCTGATGGAGCAGCATTTCGAGGACCTCGCTGCGCTGGTGACGCGCGAGCACGGCAAGACGCTCGCTGAGGCCCGCGCCGAAGTCAACCGCGGCATCGAAGTCGTCGAGTTTGCCTGCGGCATACCGAGCCTTATCGCGGGCGATGTATTGCCAAATATCGCCGCAGACGTCGATGCCGAGGCGGTCCGCCATCCGGTCGGCGTGTGCGTCGGCATTACGCCGTACAACTTCCCATCGATGGTGCCGCTGTGGATGTTTCCCATTGCGATCACGTGTGGCAACACGTTCGTCTTGAAGCCCTCGGAGAAGGTGCCGCTCTCGGCGGTGCGGCTGGGCGAGCTGCTGGCTGAGGCCGGCCTCCCCGACGGAGTGTTCAACATCGTGCATGGCGACAGGGAATGCGTTGATGCGCTGCTGAATCATCCGCAGGTGGCCGCGATTTCGTTCGTCGGCTCGACGGCCGTCGCCAAGTACATCTACGAGCGCGGCACCGCGGCAGGCAAGCGCGTGCAGTCTGCGGGCGGTGCGAAGAATCATCTCATCGTCATGCCGGACGCAGACATGGAGCAAACCGTAAAGGCGCTGGCCGCCTCGGCTTACGGCTGCGCGGGTCAGCGTTGTATGGCCGGCAGCGTGGCGGTGGCGGTCGGCAAGGCAGGCGATCCGGTCGTCGAGGGACTCGTCGACTATGCTGGGACGCTGCGTGTTGGGCCGACTGATGGCAATGAGTCGGTCGACATGGGGCCGGTCATCCGAGCCGAGCATCGCGACCGCGTGGCCAGTTATTTAGATATCGCCAAGAAGGATGGCGCCACCGTCGCACTCGACGGCCGGCGCGAATTTGATTCCAACGGATTTCTGTTGGGTCCAAGCGTGGTCGACCGCGTGCGCACGGACATGCGAGTGTGGCGGGAAGAAATTTTCGGGCCGGTGCTCTCGGTCGTGCGCGCCGCCGATCTTGACGAAGCGCTCGCCATTGGCAGTAAGTGCGAGTACGGCAACGGAGCGGCGATTTTCACGCGCAGCGGCTACGCGGCGCGCGAGTTCAAGCGCCGCTTCAACGCCGGGATGATCGGCATCAATGTGGGCGTCCCCGCGCCGATGGCCTGGTTCCCATTCACGGGCTGGAACCGCTCGTTCTTCGGCGACTTGCACATTCAAGGCACTGAGAGCATCCTGTTCTACACGCGGCAAAAGGTGACGCTCACCCGCTGGCCGAAGTCGGACGATTCGCACCTCGATCCAGTGTGGCGACAAGAACGAACCAAATAAGACAGGAAGTCTCACGCAAAGGCGCGGAGGCGCAAAGGCTGATCTCCAGCATCTTAATATTTTCAATGAGTGAAATACTACTCTGCCAATGTTTGCAATGAATCCGGTTAGGAGCTCGATAGGGACTTTGCGCCTTAGCGCCTTTGCGTGAGATCATCCGATATGAAACTGGCATTCAGCTCCAACGCGTACTTGCGTTTTTCGATTGCCGAAACAATCGCGCGCATCGCCGCGCTCGGTTATCGCGGCATCGAGCTTTTGGCCGACGTGCCGCACGCCTGGCCGGCGGGCCTGCTTGACGAGCAAAAACAATCGATCCGCGACGCGCTGAACAAACATAACCTGACGATCTCCAATATCAACGCGTTCATGATGAACGCTGTGGCCGATCCGCGGCAGCCGTACTGGCACCCCAGCTGGATCGAACCGGACCCGCACTACCGCGCGATCCGCCGCGAACACACCAAGCGGGCGCTGCAGATGGCCCGCGAACTGGGCGCCCCGCACATCACCACCGAACCGGGCGGCCCGCTTGCCGAAGGCCAAACGTGGCAAGCCGGTGCCGCCGTGTTTTACGACGAGCTGATGCCCTGTATCGAAGTGGCCGAGCGGTTCAACGTGCCGCTATTGATTGAGCCGGAACCGGGTCTCTTAATTGAACGATTCGACCAATATTTGGAATTCATCGAGCGCATCGATTCGCCGATGATCGGCCTCAATTTCGATATCGGCCACGCCTATTGCGTCAGCGAGGACCCGCAGGATTGGGTGGCTACGATGCAGAAGCACACGAGGCATTATCATTTCGAGGACATCGCGGCGACGCGCGTGCACTCGCATTTGGTTCCCGGCCGCGGCGCAATCGACTTCGCCGCCACACTCGCCGCAATCCGCGGCACCGGCTACAACGGTTGGCTCACCGTCGAGCTTTATCCCTACATCGACGACCCCGACGCAGCCGCCCGTGAAGCAAAACAGTATCTCGAAGCGAAGTTGAGCCAGTTGCCGCTGACCTAACGATCTCGATTTGCCCCTCTCCTCTGCTCCCTCTGCTTCCTCCTGTTAAAAGGTTATGTTGAACAGGAGGTAGCAGAGGAAGCAGAGATCATGCCGTTCGGCAAGCGCAAAAACTTGTTCACCTGGTTGCAGCTGCTGCGATTGGCCAACGTGCTCACGGCCGTGGCCGATGTGGCGATGGGCTATCTCATTACGCACGGCGATTTGCAGCCGGCGGGACACTTCGTGTTGTTGGCCCTCGCCTCCTCGTT
>DASXWB010000781.1:0-2252 GCA_036503915.1 Lacipirellulaceae bacterium
CGCGGCACCCTTTCCGGTTTCAAATCCGTAAGGCGTGGGATTGTGCTGAACGATGTAGTTGTACCAATCGATGATCCACACATTTCCATCCGGCCCGACCTCCGCCATGATCGGCGCCGACCATTCATCGCGGCTGGCAACCAGATTCATCGGGCTCGTGGAGCGATAGCCGGCGCCGTCGCGCTCGAGAACGAAGATGCCCACGAGGTGCCCTGTCGGGCCGCAAACGAAGGCCGTCCTGTTCCACCACGGCTCGGGATACGTGCGCGCGGTGTACAGCGCGTGTCCGGCTCCGGCTGTGTACGCGCCGAAGTTATCGACCTGCCGCACCTTGTCGGTGACCGGCGAGAAGCGCGCGGTATCCGAGATCATGCGCAGCGTGTTCGCTGACCAGCCTTGAACCCGCTCGTAATATCGGTTGGGGATCGCCATGAACACGCTCGGGTTGCCGTTCGCCGTGGAGCCGAACACGAGCCCCTCTTCGCTGATCCCCAGCCCCCACGTGTTGTTACTCGTGGAGCGCAGAAACTCGATGTCGACAACTCGCGGCGGGTCGCTTTGGTCGAGGCGAAAGCGAAAAAAACCCTGGCGGAATGCGGGCACCTCGTGCTCGTTGCCTTCCGCATCAACGTAGCGCGGGCTCGACGGGTTGTAACCCTGCATCGCCCAGATCCAGTTGTCCAGGCCATATTGGAAATTGCTGACGCCACCGTGCGTATCGCGCATATTCCAGTTTGATATGAGCGTCGTGCGCTCATCGGCCCGGTCGTCGCCGTCGACATCCTTCAAAAAAATCGTTTCGGTGGCGTTCTGAACAACCGCTCCGCCGCGATAGAAGGCGATCGAGGTGGGGATGCTCAGCTCGTCGGCGAAAACTGTGAATTTGTCGGCCGTGCCGTCGCCGTCGGTGTCTTCGCAGATGCGAATCCGATCGTTGCCGCGGCCGTCCTCATGTAACTCATTTGGATAATCGACCGATTCGCAAATCCACAGCCGGCCGCGGGCATCCCAGTTCATCGATATCGGCTTGCCCGCAATATCTGGCTCCGCGGCGAACAGCTGGAGCGAAAAGCCTTCGGGCGTCGCAAAGTATGTTCGCGACTTGTCCGGCGCAAGCGGATGCTGCATCGCATGATGCTCCTGGCCCGCGCCACGTCTCCGGCTGCCTCGATCGCTCGGCGCGTAATGCGGAATCTTGGGTCCAACGTCGTCGTACTCCAAGTCTTCGAGCTTGCCGCTGCCCGTCACCATGCGCGGCGGCTCGAACCGCTGCGAGGTTTGCCGCGCTTCCGGCTCCAGTTCCGGTTGTGAATCTTGCTGTTGCCTCTCGAATGCCGGCACCATGCTGGGATCCCCACCGCAGGCCCAGCGTATGCCGCGCTCCACAAGGTTTTGGAACCCGGGGTTGTTCCAGGTGCGCAGGTCATGCCCCCACGCCGTGTAGAAAACTCGGCCCTTGCCCTGCTGGCGGATCCACGTCCACGGCTCGCTCGTGTTGCCGCGGGCCTGCGGACCTTGATCGCGGTATTCGAGCACGATCCGGTCGCGCTCATTGTGCCGGTGATGAATGTACGTTTCGTCCCAGCTCTCGAAGCCGCCGAAGTTTTTGAGGACCGGCTGATCCTCCGGCGTGAGCCGCGTGGAAAAAACTTCGGCGCCATGGCGCCGGAACTGCGCGCCGACCAGGTCGACAAACTTCTCGCTATTGCGAAAGCAAAAGGATGCGCAGTGCAGCGGCACGAACCCCTTGCCGCCCTCGACGAAGGCCAGCAAGCCCGCTTCCTGCTCGGGCATGATTTGGTCGATGTTGGCGTAAAGAATCAGCCCATCGTATTCGGCGAGTTTCGGCGAGGCGAGGATATTCGGGTCTTCGGTATATTCGATGGCAATACCGCGCTGGCGCATTACCGGAATCAAAGCGTTCGCCCTCACCTGCGGTCGATGGGGCCCGCGGTCGCCGAGGAAGATCAGCCGGTGATCCGCAGATTCTTTCTGCGCCGAAGATTCAGCCCCGGTTTGCTTTCGCGGCGGCGACGGAGTCTGCGCTGACGCAATCAAAGCGGCAAATAAGTTCACCAAGAGCGCAATGATGAAGGCTTGAGCGTGCTTGCGTCTGGATGTGACGTTCATATTGCCGTCGCTCCTGGGCTGCCAGTTTTGTAGTAATTTCTGCACCAGAACGTCCAATCGCCGCGGTCACAGCGATGAATGAGCGCGATTACCGGGTCGTTGTCAATGCAAGCTTAAACTAA
>DASXWB010000782.1:0-3808 GCA_036503915.1 Lacipirellulaceae bacterium
CGTTGATTCAACCCGTAATTATCGTCGACGGCGCACATTGATGGACAAAAAGTCGCTTTCATTTCTCGTCGTCGGAATGCTCGTGGGAACGCTCTTGGCCACGGCCGGCTTCGCCTGGTATGTGCGCGACGGCCGGCTGAACGCTACGCATTCGCATTCCCGCGTGCTGAAGCTCGGTCACAGCCTCGACCAGAGCCATCCGGTTCACAAGGGCATGGAATTCATGGCCGAGCGACTCGCCGAGCTGTCCGGCGGCAGCATGCAGATTCAGATCTTCCCGAATGAGCAACTTGGCAACGAGACGGAAGCCATCGAGCAGGTGCAGCGCGGCGCTTTGGCCATGACCAAAACGTCGACCGGGCCGCTGGAAAGCTTCCTGCCCGAGATGGCGATCTTCAGCGTGCCGTACATCTTTCGTGACGCCGAGCATTTCTGGAAAGTGCTCGACGGAGCCATCGGAGAGGAGCTGCTGCGCCTGGGCGAATCGAAGGGCCTTCATGGCCTGTGCTATTACGACTCCGGCTCGCGTAATTTTTATACAATCGGGCGTCCAGTGCTGTCGCCTGATGACTTGCGCGGCATGAAAATCCGCGTGATGAAGAGCAAGACCTCCATGGACATGGTGCAGGCGCTGGGCGGCGCGCCGACTCCAATTGCCTTCGGTGAATTGTACTCGGCCCTGCAAACCGGCATCGTCGACGGCGCGGAAAACAACATGCCGAGCTTTACATCCACGCGGCACTACGAAGTTTGCAAGCACTTTTCCATGGATGAGCACACACTGATCCCCGACATTCTGCTGATCAGCCAAAACATTTGGGACAGCCTTTCGCCAATCGAGCAGCGATGGCTTCAGCAAGCGGCAGACGAGTCGAACCAATTCCAACGCAAATTATGGACCAAGGCCAGTGAAGCGGCCCGGGCCGAAATGATCCGGCACGGTGTGACGATCTACAAGCCCGATCGCCAGCCGTTCATTGACAAGGTCCAGGAGATGCATCGCAGTCTGGAAGGAACAAACGTGGGTGAACTCCTTGCAAGGATCGAGGAGGTGCGCTGACCAATGCGACTTCTCCTGGCCCGCGGCCGGGCAGCCAGCGATTTCTTGCTGTCCACGCTTGTCATCATCTTGTTTGCCGCCCTTACGCTCGATGTACTGTGGGGTGTTTTCACTCGCTACACGCGCGAAGCGGGTCAGGCGCGCTGGACCGAGGAGCTCGCAACGGTGCTGCTCGTCTGGGTATCGTTTCTCGGCGCGGCGTTGGTCTACGGTGAGAGAGGCCACTTGGGTCTTGACTATTTTGTCGGCAAGCTCGACCCGGCCGCGCAGCGGCTCACGGATTGCATCGCGTATTCACTGGTCTTGATCTTCGCCGTCGCCGTCATGGTTTGCGGTGGATGGATACTTGTCGATCGAGCGCTCGATGCGAACCAGTTGCTTCCGGCGCTCGGCTTGAAAAAGGGGTATGGATATGCCGTCGTGCCGCTCAGCGGATTGTTCATTCTTTTCTACGCGATTGAAGGAGCGGCCAACGCACTTACGAGCAGAGGAGCAGAGGAGTAGTGGTGTAGAGGGGCAGACCTAAGAGCTTACTACTCCACTACTCCACTTCTCCACCACCGCACTCCCGCCTGAAAGAACGCCCGTTGCCCGTCGAAGCCGTCATCTTGATCGTGGCCTTCGTCGTTTTGCTCGTGGGCAACGTGCCGATCGCTTTTGCGCTCGCTATTTCCACGCTGCTGGCGATGATCGCCCTGGCCGACGTGCCGGCCAGCTATATCATCGCCCAGCGCATGGCGGGCGGCATCGACAGCTTTCCGCTATTGGCGATTCCGTTTTTTGTTCTTGCCGGCGTTCTGATGGGCGAAGGGGGCATGGCCCGCCGGCTTATCGATTTCGCGCACTCCATCGTCGGGCCCGTTCGCGGTGGCCTGGCCTACGTCAATACACTCACGTGCATGATGTTCGGCGCCGTCAGCGGCTCGGCCGCGGCCGCAGTCAGTTCGATCGGCGGCTTCATGATTCCCGAGATGAACGCGAAGGGCTACGACCGCGAGTTCAACGTGGCGCTGACGACAACTTCCGCCACCACGGGCCTTTTGATTCCGCCCAGCAACATCATGATCATTTATGCCGTCGTCGCGCAGCAGTCCATCGCGGCTTTGTTCATTGCCGGCATTTTGCCCGGAATCGTAGTGGGTGTATTGATCATGATTGCCGCCGGCGTTCTTTGTAGCATTCGAGGATACGGCGCGGGGGCCGAAACGTCGTTCACCACGATCCTGCGCCAAGGTGCGCGAGCCCTACCCAGCTTGGGGCTGGTATTTATCATTCTGGGCGGTATTCTCGGCGGTCAATATTCGGCAACCGAATCCTCCGCCGTGGCCGTCGCTTACGCCCTGATACTCGCCACAGGGTTTTACCGCGAAGTAAGAATTAGCGATTTGCCGCGCATTCTACTCATTAGCGGAAAAACGACAGCCATCGTCATGCTCCTGATCGGCTCCAGCCAGGCCATGAGCTGGTTCCTGGCCTACGAGCAGATTCCGCAAGCCATCAGCAGCATGCTGCTTGCAGCTTCGCAGAGCCGTCTGGTGATACTCCTGATCATCAACGCGCTGCTATTAGTTGTCGGCATATTTATGGATATGACGCCGGCCGTGCTGATTTTCACGCCGATTTTCCTGCCCGTGACGACCGCCCTCGGCGTCCACCCGATTCATTTCGGCATCGTGATGATCATGAACCTATGCATCGGCCTGTGCACGCCGCCCGTTGGCACATGCTTGTTCTTGGGTTGTAGTGTCGGCCGAACGACGATCGCCCGCGTGACTTGGGCGATGATTCCCTTTTACGTGGCGATGCTCCTGGCCTTGGCGATCATCACCTACGTGCCCTGGATCTCGATGGCACTGCCGGAGGTGTTCGGCTACGGCCGCTGACGGTCAAGCGCCACTAAAGCCGGCCAGTATGGCTGCTCGCACTGCTTGCCCGCATGACCTATAATTCACGGTCGCTTCCGAGAGGCCTATCAAAACCTCACTGGCCTCAGCTGCGTAGCTTGGAACTGGGGCCCTTGGCCCGCCGGTTTTCTACTTCAATTTGCTCCGTTGTCGATAAGTTGACGACGCACGCCATGGAATATCTTCCGAGCAGGTGTGTTGCCGCTCATTGTTGGGTGCCCCGCGCGCTCTTTGCGCTGCTGCTAGTGCTGTGTCGGATTTCGCCCGCGGGCGCCGAAACCGGCGATGCCGGCTGGCTTCGTTACGCGCCGCTTGACCCGAAAATCGGCCACGAGCGGTTTGCCGATTTTCCTGCCGTGGTTGTCGCATTGGGCGAGTCCGAAGTTATCGCGTCGGTGCGCGACGAGCTGATTCGCGGCGTGCGCGGAATGCTCGGCCGGACGCTGCGAATTGAGTCCAAGCCGCCCAGGGAAAGCTTCATACTCGTCGGCACGCACGAGCTGGCTAAAAAAGCGATCCCCAACATTGAAAAAATGCCGGAGCTGTCGCGCGACGGCTTCTGGCTCAAAACAATTCAGTTCGAAGGCCGCAGCTGCCTGGTGATTACCGCACCCGATGATCGCGGTGTACTTTACGGCGTGTTCGCGCTGCTGCGCAAGATTGCGCTTGCTCAGGCCATCACATCGCTGAACGAGCAACACGAGCCGTTTGCGCCGTTGCGCGTCGTGAACCAGTACGATCGACTGGACGGCACGTTGGGTCACGGTGAATTGGAAGGTTCGATCTTTTGGGAGGGCGGGCACGTCGTCAAGGACTTGAGCCGCGTGCGCGACTACGCGCGGCT
>DASXWB010000783.1:0-7200 GCA_036503915.1 Lacipirellulaceae bacterium
AGCTCATGGCAAAAGCTAAGACGCTTACGATGGGAAGCGAGAGAAGAAGCGCACCGTAGCGAGGATACTTCTTCGATAGTTCCGCGACGGCGACAATGATGACGGCAGCTATCCCGACGCGAACGACGTTCCAGAGCATTCCCATATCAGTTGCTTCTGCGGTAAGTCCAGGACAAGGGTTACCAGCCGGTTCCATTCTCACCCGGATCAGCTTCACAGAGTTAAGGAAATGGAGCGCCTCGGCAGCGCGGCGATAACGTCGGCTGCCGAGGCCAGCTTTGCCAGCGGAGGTCGTTTCAAAAGATCAAAGTCTGACTCCGGCATGATCCGTCATGTTCGAGCGAAATAGATCAGTGCGCGTGCCCGTCTGCATGAGTGTGCGGTACGAGCACGAACTCCTCTGAGCGATAGGTCTTCCCATCGGCAGTAAACGACACGTCGACCGCGGACCGGAAATCCTTGCCCATCAGCCAGGTTGGATCCTGACCGGAGTCGCCGGGGAAGATGAAGTAGTTGGTCTCTCCGCCGCGCAGGTTGGGCTTCCCGTCTTCATCTTCGTTTTGCTCGTTGTTTCGCACCGCGAGAGTGGCGGTTTTTCCGGGACGATCTTTGAAGGACACATTGATTACCGTGTCGGCGGGAATATCGAGTGGCTGCGTCATCTCGCGATCCTTTCCGAGCCACAATTCTAAATCTCCCTTATCGTCGTGGAGTTTCAGCTCAACAAAGCCGGCATTTCCGCCGGGCACTGCATTGAGAACCGCCACAACCCCGTCGTGTGGTGTATGCGCATGACCATGTGCACCAGCGCTCGCGGCTTCATCGAACTGGCCCATCGCGGGCTTATTGTCGATTTCGCCCGAAACGGTGCCGGCGAAGTCGGCGACGTTCGCGATGCTCGGATCGGTGCCGACAAAAGTTGCCGTCTTGCCGTCGGTTGCGTCCACGGGTTGCATATCGACTGTTATCGGCGGAACGGTCTTGCCATCGGCTGTCTTGGTTTCGTTGATGCTGAGGACGAAGCCGGTGGCGGCGATGGGCAGCGGCGTTTTTTCATCGTCGCCGAGGATCGTGATCGTGACTTGCTGTTCGTCATGGTCCACGAGGAATTCTGCGTGGTGACTGCCAAGATCGAACACGATGCCGCCGTTGGGGCCGGTGCCATGCGAGTGTGCGACTGCTTCGGACGATCGCGCATTTCTCGACGTCTTCGTTGCCGTCGTTTGGTTGTCATCCGATTTGGAACAACCCGCAACGCATAAAGCGGCCATCAACAAAATGGCAGCCATGCTAATAAAGCACTTCATGAAATAACTCCTTTCGTACTAGGAACAAATACAACAACCACGGAATACTTACACTTGTCGCAGCAGGTCCGCCTCGGAAATCTCGGATTGAGCCATCCGCTCGGCGTCGCTACCACTAAACTTCCAAAACAGGCCCGGATGCAACAGAAACTCGCAAAATGTGGACGTGATTAACCCACCGACGATCACCGTCGCCACGGGGTACAGAATCTCGAGGCCGGGCTTTCTCCCACCGAGAACAATTGGCAAAAGCGCAATCCCGGCGGTGAGAGCTGTCATTAGCACTGGTGCCAATCGTTCCAGGCTGCCTCGCAGGATCATATTCTGGGTGAAGTCCTCGCCTTCTTCACGCATCAGATGCAAATAGTGCGTCATCAAGAGGATGCCGTTGCGAACAGCAATTCCTCCCAACGACACGAACCCCACGAGACTCGCAACGGTTAGTGTTTGCCCGGATACTACGAGGGCCGTGACGCCGCCGATAAACGCACAAGGAATTGCATTGAGAATCTGAAAGGTAATACGCGGCGAGGGATAGAGCATCATCAGAACGACGAAAATGCCAGCTATCGACACGCCCGCCAAAGTCACAATTAGTCGCGTGGCCGATCGTTGGGCTTCGAACTGGCCGCCAAACTCCATGAAGTAGCCTTCAGGAAGCTGAACGCGCGATTTGACCGTCTGCTCGATTTCACCGATCGCGCTCGCCAAGTCGCGCCCCGTCACGTTGCAATGGACGACCTGTTTTCTCCTGACGTTTTCGCGATTCACTAAATTCGGGCCGCTGGCAGCAGCGGGGAAATCAGCAACATCCTTGAGCCGCAGCTGACCGCGCCCATCCGGCAATTCCAGCCGCAGCTCTTTCAAGAAGTCCGGATCCGAGCGATACGGCTCTTGCAGCTTCATGACGAGGTTGAAGCGGCGCTGCCCTTCCAGGACTTTGGAGACTGCTTCGCCCTTGAGGGCAGTTTGCACGAAGTCGGCGACGAACTCGCGACTGATGCCGTAAAGCGCCAAGTCATCCGGCCGCAGCACCACGTGCAGCTCATCGACTCGCTCTTGGGCGTCAATGATGGGCGGGGTGACACCCGGCACTTCCTCAAGAGCCGAGCGGACTTCGCCCGCTATTTGTCGAATCTTGTCCAAGTCGTCGCCGAAAATCTTGACCGCCACTTGGGACTTGACGCCGGAAAGCATGTGACTGATGAGGTGAGATAACGGCTGCTCAGCGTCGATCTCAACGCCCGGCACCTCGGCCCGCAGCTCAGTTAACACAGTCTTCAAGAACTCGTCGCGCTGGACTCCGGCATGCGGGTCCATGGTGAGGATGTATTCACCGACGTTTACTGGTTCGGCGTGTTCATCGAGCTCCGCCCGCCCCGTGCGCCGGGCGAAGTGAAGCACTGGGCCGTCAGGGTTCTGTAGCGAATGCTGCATGCTGGCGAGTTTGCGATCGATCACCGCAGCCACTTCGTTGGATGCCTTAAGCGACGAACCGCCCGGCAAGACGACATTGATCTGCACGCTGCCTTCGTCGAATTTGGGAAGGAAGTCGGCGCCTAGCCGTGTAAGCTGCCACGCGCTCAAGCCGACGAGGAGCCAGGTGATGAATAGCAAAGCACCGGCGTGCCCCATGCTGAAACGAATCAAGTAGCCGGCCAACCATTTGAGCGAGCGCAGAAGGGGGCCGTCCTCGTGGCGGTGCGTGGCCTTTGATTGCGGCAATAAGTAGTACGACAACACCGGAGTAACCGTGAGCGAAACGATTAGTGACGCCAGGATCGAAACGATGTAAGCGATCCCCAGTGGCGTGAAAAGCCGCCCTTCAACGCCGGACAAGGCGAAAAGCGGCAAGAAGGCAAGGATTACGACCGCCGTTCCGAACACGATAGCAGAGCGAATTTCACGGCTGGCTTCGTACACTACCAGCAATGCCGGTTTCGGATTCGGCAGCGCGTTGTTCTCCTTGAGCCGCCGAAAGATGTTTTCCACGTCCACGATGGCATCGTCCACCAATTCGCCCATGGCCACGGCTATACCGCCAAGTGTCATGACGTTAATTGACAGGTGCGTGCCGGTGATGATTCCTATCATCCGGAAGATGAGCGTCGTGATCACGAGCGACAGCGGGATAGCGGTAATCGTAATGAACGTGGTGCGAAGATTGAGCAGGAACAAAAACAGAATGATGACGACCAGCCCAGCTCCGATGATCAGCGCCTCTTCGACGTAGTAAATGCCGCGATCGATGAAGTTCTTCAGTTGAAACAGATTCGTGTTGATGTGGATGTCAGCCGGGAGCGTAGCCTCGGTTTCGCGCAGGGCCTTTTTCACCTCGTCGGTTAGCTTGCGAGTGTCTGCATGCGGCTGCTTGACGATCGTCATGACGACGCCTGGATTGCCATCGACGCTCGCATCTCCACGCTTTGGAGCCGGACCTTCCTGGACGCTGGCCACCTGTTTTAGCAGCACGGCACGGTCGGAGTTGAGCTTTACCGGCACCTTGAGCAAGTCGTCAACGACTTGTTCCGGCATGGGACCAAGCCGGCCGATCACGCGCACCGGCCGCTCGGTCTGGCCTTCTTCCAGAAAGCCGCCGCTGGCATTCAAATTATTGGCTTTGATTGCTGCTTCGATGTCTTGCAACGAGACGTTGTATTCCTGCAGCTTGGCCGGATCGACAAGCACCTGGTACTGCTTGACGTCGCCGCCCATGATGATCACCTCGGCGATGCCGGGCAGCTTCAGCAATCGTGGCCGCAGGATCCAGTCGGAAATCTCTCGCAGGTCCATGCGGTCTTCCAGCGGCGTGCGAAACGTCGCTTGGTGGGACTTGCCGTTGAGAGTGAACGTCACTCGGCATTGTGGTCCTGCCTGTTCCCACTTGAGTTTCTCAACGGTAACTCTCTCCCATGTCGCCGGCCGATTTCGAGCACGAGGGTTCCAAATGGTAACGTCGCCTTTGCTGCTGGCCGTCGCGCGCTCGGCGACGTATTTCGTATCGCCAACCGGCGCGAGCTCGCCGCCTTGCGGGCCTTTGCGTCGATGCAAACCGACGTGCAGAATCTGCCCCATGATTGACGCCGGCGGCGTCATTTGCGGGCGAATCCCTTCGGGCATCGGCACGGTAGCCAGCCGCTCCATCACCACTTGGCGCGCGTAGCGAATTTCGGTCTGCCAGCTGAACTCGACGTAAATCACGTTCATTCCCTGGCTCGACTGGCTGCGAACCGCCTCCACGCCCGAAGCGCCGAGAATGGCCGTTTCGATCGGCTGCGTGACCAGCGTCTCGACCTCTTCCGGAGAAAGGCCGGGGCATTCCGTCAAGATGACGACGCGCGGCCGATCGAGATCGGGAAACACATCGATCGGAATCATCGTCGTCAGGTAACCGCCGTAGACCAAGACGACGACCGACATCGCAAGCACTAACGTGCGATAGCGGAGCGCCAGGCGAATGACACCACTGAGCATGAAGAATCCTTCTTACATGCTGTCCGAAAAGCGTCGGGGACTGTCCCCATTTTGCATTTCAGGCGTCGGTTCTGGCTCTGCGCCGCGCAAAATGGGGACTGTCCCCCTCTCTTAGACGCTTTTCGGACAGACTCTTACTTGCCTTCGTCCTCGTTCTTGTGAAGACTCCCGTCCGCGTGGATGTGGTAGCCCTTGGGAACTCCGCTTGTGCCCGCCTTGGTCATGCGGTTGAGCTGGGCGGCTGCCTTGCGGGCAATCGCAGGAATTGTCCAAATCTCCTGCCCCTTTTTGTACGTGGGAAGCGAGCCGTCATTAGCCACGACGACGGCGTCGCGGTCGCGATATAAGACATGCACACTTTTGCGCTCGAACGTGTTCACGTTTTGTGTAAACACGAACGCATCAGCTCCTTCCAACACGACCGCGTCGGCGGGCAGCACAAATACATCGTCTAATTCCTCTACTCGAACGCGCAGCAAGACCTTCTGTCCCGGCCGGAATCTCCACAGGATCTGCGTACCGTCCGCGTGCTCGACGGTCTTGTATTGATTCTCCAGGGGTATCAGAAAGCCGAAGGTGCGCGTGACCGGGTCAATCGTATTGGCGAGATAGTGGATCGTGAAATCCTGCTCGATGGACGGCCAGTCGGCGCCCTCCTCTTCTTGAAAGTCCACAGCGACCGGCCAGCGCTCCTGAACGCTGCGCTCCAACAGTGATGTTTCATCGCGAAATGCCCGGCCCTCGATCGCCAGCAACTGATGGCTCGATAAATGACAGAGCGTTTGGCCAGCCTGGACCTGCTCTCCAAGTTCGACCTTGAGCTCTTGTAGCTCGTAAGCAAGCGGCTGCTCGGCTGCGAAAGACGATGTTAACGCGAGGGCCGATCCGGTACTCGGCGAACTCGAACTTCGCTCTGGCACGACGATTGTGATTTCGCTCAGCAATCTGCCGTCGGCTATTGCGTCGATTTCTTTAGCCGCCAGGCCGCGATTTAGAAGCTCTTGCCGGTAGCCTTGCGACACGACATGCAAGCGTGAAATTTCATTTTCGACGTCGGTGACTCGCGCTTGTGGAATGGCACCGCCTGCCGCCGCTAAGCGATCGCGGCGAGCTTCGGCCAGCTGAATGTCTTTGCTGGTTTTGAAAAGTTCGGCCTGCGTTTTTTGCAGCGACTCACTGGCCAGCCTGAGCGTGAATAGCTTTTCGCCGGGCGGAACGGTATCTCCCGGAACGTGAAAGATTTCGCTTATATTTCCGACCGCCGGCGCGACGACCTCGCGGTCACTAAACCCGGGACGATCGACGACCATGCCGGGGACGGCGATCGTTTTCCAGAAGGTGGTCGTCTTCAATTGCTTGGCCTTCAGGCCTAAATTCTTCTGGGCCTGGTCGCCAACGATAATCTTGTGGGCAGTGGATTCTGCCTCGACGGGCTCAGCTATAGGCGGCTCCGCGATGTCGGGCCCTGATTTCGTCAGCCACACATCGCGGCTCACGTAGCCCGCAGCAACTACCGCAGTAACGAGCGCGACGAACGCGAGCGGTTTTACCAGTCGGGCAAGATGCAGCCGTTCACCCTCGCGAGAACCTCGCGCGGTGGCTGGGACATGAAGGAACTGACTCGTCTTATGCGCACTCATACGTCACCTGGAATTAAGCAACAATACGTCTGAACTGGCGACCACGAAGGCCCTCTGAAGCGAAAATCCCTCACAGACGGAACGCGTTTGACCCCGCGCAACCGCAAGGGCTGGGCAAGAATGCCCTGAATCAAATGCGCAGTGCGCGCAATGTTAGATAGAGAGGGCAGGCCGGACCAAATTCGTCCGGGAAAAACGCCCTTTCGGAAGCGTTGACAAAAGGTGTCGTAGAAAGCCCGAGGGTCGCAGCCGTAGCTGTAACCCGATCGTTATCACGAGGGGGAACGCTCTTATTGACGAGCGTAGTGCCTATTTCGCTCGGCAGGTAGACCGCATCGCCGTCGTGTTCATCCTGCTCCGATTTCGTCTCGGGCGCGGGCGGATGGAAATGGTTCCCGCCGGCGTCGTGGTGATGAGAATGACCGGCGTGGCAGGAATGGCCGACGTGGATATGAGGTCGAGCGTTGTGATCGGCCGGCTGGATGCTGCCAGCATGCGCATGCCGCACGCCCGCGCTGACGACACTGCACGGCAAAAACATAAGCGCGAGAACCGCGCTTAGAACGCGTTGGCGAGCCAATTTTCGCATCCAAAACAGGTCCAAAACGATTTGCTCCAACCGTTGTAAGTCTACGTCGCAGTGAGAATTCGGTCTACTGCGATTCGAGGCTGCCGGTAAGCAATAATCCCTCGATTTCCACGGCCGATTCCCGGGCTTCCTGTAGCGAATCGAGTTAGGCCAAGCTAGTCGGAAAGTGAGTTCGCTGGACTGCGAATTC
>DASXWB010000784.1:0-7777 GCA_036503915.1 Lacipirellulaceae bacterium
AAACGTCTCGGTCACCAAGCCCGACGGAACTAAGGTGATGGTTTCACCTGATGACCGCGAGTTTGTTGCCACGGACATGCCGGGCGTTTATTTGCTTACCGGCGGCGTCATCGAGCAACGTTTTGCGGTGAATTTGGATCCGCTGGAGAGTCGCACCTCAGCAGTCGGCGCGGAAACACTGGAACAATTCGGCTGCCGGCTCGTAGGCGCCAGCGCCGTGGCGGAGCATCACGAGCGACGACAGTATTTGCACGATGTACAGCTCGAAAGCCGGCAGAAGTTGTGGCAATGGCTAATTTTAGCCGCGCTGGGGCTGGTAGTTACCGAAACGTGGCTTGCCGGCCGCGCTACGAAACAACCCTTCACGGAAGACCCCACTTCATGAATTTCGAACTGCGTCACAAGCTGGAACGCGTCGCGCGGCGGATTCGCAGCCTGAGGTTGTGGACCGCGCTGGCCGTGTGTTGGTTGCTGTGCGCACTGGTTGGCATCGTACTTTTTCAATTGGCGTCGCGCGGCGGCGGCTTGCAGCAATTCGATTGGCGGGCTTTGGCGATTCTGGCAGCGACGTCGGCTGTTGCTTGCTTCTTCGCGGCTTTCCGCACAGCGCGCGATCAGCGCGCCGTTGCGCGGCGCATTGAGGCCCGCCATCCGGAGCTAGGTACCCTGCTTTTGACAGCCGTGGAGCAAGCCGCGCTGCCGCGCGAGCAGCTCGGCTACCTTCAATCGACCGTGATCCGCGATGCCCTGAAACACGGCCGTCGGCACAACTGGTCCGGCGCTGTTTCATCGTGGAAGCTGCAACTCGCTCGTTTGGCGAGCATGGCTGCGCTGGGGCTGTTGGTTGGTGTGTGCATTGGCCTGGCGAACCGGACTGTTGCCCATGGCGCGTCGGGCGGTTTGCTGTCAACACTGGGGGACCTGCGTGATCTTCACTTCGAAGTCAAGGTTGACCCGGGCAACGCGGAAGTCGAGCGAGGCACGTCGCTTGTGGTCGTGGCTGAATTCGCCGGAGCCGTGCCGCCGGAGGCCACGCTTGTCGTCGCGGGTGATGCGACTGACCGACATGTCGAGGAAATGGTCCGCAGCCTTGATGATCCTAAATTCGTGGGCCGTGTACCCGCCGTGGAAAACGACCTGTCGTATCATGTCGAATTCGCCGGGCGGCGGAGCGAAACGTATCGTGTGAAGGTGTTCGATTATCCGGAATTGGAGCGGGCCGATGTCAAACTCGTGTACCCCGAGTATACGTCGCTTCCACCAGCAGTGATCGAGGATGTGCGCCAGGTAACAGCCGTCGAGGGCTCCAAGATTACATTGGCTTTTCGCTTGAACAAGGAAGTCTCCGAGGCCCGCTTGGTTGAATCAGGCGGCGGGAAGGTCGAGTTAAAGCAGCATCCCAAGGACGCCACCATTTACCGCACGAGCTGGACGCTCGCCAAATCGCGGCGGTTCAAACTACAGCTGGTCGACCGCGATGGCCGCGGCAATCGATTGCCGGCTGAGATGGTCGTCAATGTAACGCCAAATCGGCCGCCGACCATCAAATTCGAACGGCCAGCGCGCGATGTCGAGGTGTCATCGATTGAGGAGCTGCAATTAAAGGCCTCATTAAGCGATGACTTCGGCGTGGTCCGGAGCGGATTGACGTATGCCGTGGGGGGCGGTAAGCAACACGATGTGATGCTTGCCGATTTGTCAGCGGTAAAGCCGCAAGGGGCGGCAACGCAGCAGGCAGTGGACCATCTGCTGGAGTTCGAGTCATTGAAGGCGGAGCCGGACCAACTCATTTCCTATTTCATCTGGGCTGAAGATATTGGCCCCGACGGCAAACCGCGGCGCACTTCGAGCGACATGTACTTCGCCGAAGTGCGGCCATTCGAAGAAATCTATCGTCAGGGCGAACAGCCAACGCAAAACGAGCAGCAGCAACAACAACAGCAACAACTGGGCGCAGGCAATGCGCAGGAAGCCGGCGAACTCGCCGAGTTGCAAAAGGAGATTATCAACGCGACTTGGAAGCTCGCGCGCCGCGAGACGCGAGCCGAGCCTACCCCCGAATTTCCTGCCGATGCAAAACTTATCGAGGAATCGCAACAATCTGCTATCGAGCGGCTCAAAACACTGGCTGAGCGCGTTGAGGATTCCGAATCTTTGGCTCACGTGCAACTTGCCCAATCGCACATGGACGAGGCATTTGAGCAACTGAAGTCAGCGGCTGAAGGGCGAGGCGCCGAGCCGTTGCGGCAGGCCCTTTCGGCCGAACAGGCCGCGTACCAGGCGCTGCTCAAGCTTCGGGCCCGCGAGTTTCAAGTCGTTCGCGGTGCGCAGCAACGCGGCGGAGCCAACGCGGGGCAGGGCGGCAACAGCCGTTCGCAGCGTCAGCTCGATCAGTTGCAGCTGCGAGCCGATGAAAATCGTTACGAGACACAAAGCCGCGCCGCCAACCCTGAGGAGAACGCGGCGCAGCGCGAATCGCGCGAAATCCTCAATAGGCTTCGCGATTTGGCGCGACGGCAGGAGGACCTGAACGAGCGGCTTCGCGAGCTTCAATCGGCGCTGGAGCAGGCCAGAACGCCGCAGGAACGCGAGGAGCTCACGCGCGAGCTGAAGCGGCTTCGCGACCAGCAGCAGGAAATCTTGCGCGACACCGACGAGCTGGCCAGCCGCGTCGACCGCCAAGGCGACCAGCAGCAAGCACAGGACGCGCGCCGCCAATTGGAAGAGAGCCGTTCGCACGTACAGCAAGCTTCCGAGGCTTTGGAGCAAGGTCAGCTGTCTCAGGCCGTAACGGAAGGCACGCGGGCCGGCCGGCAGCTCAACGAGCTGCGCGACCAATTCCGTCAGCAGGCGGCCAATCGCTTCTCTGAAGAAATGACAGAGATGCGGCGAGCTGCGCGCAATCTCGACGAACAGCAGCAGCGGCTATCCGAGCAGCTCAACGAACAGAACCAAGGACCGGGCCGTTCGCTCCGCGACACGGGCGCCCGCGCCGAAGTGGCCGAAGGGCTTGGCGAACAGCGCCAGCAGCTGGGCGAGCTGCTCGACGAGATGCGGCAAACGATTGAGGAGGCCGAAGAGCCAGAGCCGCTCTTATCAAAGCAGCTCTACGACACGGTTCGCGAAGCGCATCAGCAGCGCGTGGAAAATGCGATCGACGTTGCTCGCAGGCTGGTCGACGTGGGCATTGAGCGCGAGGCCGGCCGGGTAATGCGAGTCGCCGACGAAGGAGTTAGCCGCCTGCGGGAAGGCGTCGAGCGAGCCGCCGAGAGCGTGTTGGGCGATGAATCTGAGGCATTACGGCGCGCCCAGCGCCAAGTCGATCGCCTTGCCGAGGAGTTAAATCGCGAAATCGGTCAAGCACAGGCCGACCAGCCCGCTGACGCCGAATCCGAGCAGCAGCGGGAAGGAAATGGCGCGGGACAGGGAAATCGCAGCAGCGAGAACCAGCGCGATGGCACGCGATCTGGCGCTTCGGCGCCTCGCGATACCAGTGAACAGCAGGCCGAGAATCAGCAACGCGGCGGACAAGCCGGCGACGACTCGCAGCAGCGCCGTGACGAGAATGAACAATCAAATCAACAGGAGGGACGCAGAGGCAACGGATCGGATCAGCGCAGCAATCGCGACGAGCAGCAACGCGATGGCCGGCCGCAGAGTGGTCAGCAGCGTGACCGACAGCAAGGCAACGGTCAGCAACAACGCGGCGGCCAGCAAGGCGACGGCCAACAAGGCGACGGTGAAAATCCATTCGAGGAAGGGCGCGAGGGCGAGCGAGGGAACGCTCAACGGTCCTCGCTCCGCGGTGGCGGCGACAGGCAGCGAAACGAGCCGGGCGGCGGCCTCGAACAGCTCTTTAATCGTGATGGCGGCGGACTGGGCGGGCCTGGGGGGCCGATCACGGGCGAGGATTTCCGCAATTGGGCCGATCGGCTGCGCGACGTGGAACAGATGCTGGAAGATCCGGAACTCCGCTCCGAGGCAGCCCGCATACTCGACAGGGCGGAAGACGCGCGAGCCGACTTCAAGCGGCATTCTAAAGAGCCGGATTGGACGAAGTTGCAGGACCTCGTGTCGCAGCCTCTAGTCGAGCTGAGCCGACGAATCGATGATGAAATTCGCCGCTTGGAATCGCCCGACGCACTGGTGCCGATCGACCGCGATCCGGTGCCGCCAGAATATGCCGAACAGGTGCGGCGCTACTACGAACGGCTGGGGAGCGGCGAATGAGCGCGTCGTCACTTGTCTGGGGATCGCCCACGTGGAGTTGGGTTGCGCTTGCGCTTGCCGGCTTGGGTGCGGTTGCGCTCGTGTGGAGCTATTGGCGCACGAGCGCCACGCCAGCCGTCAAGCTAACCTGCGCCACGTTGAAAATCCTGGGGTTGGCCGGACTCGCACTATGCCTGCTGGAGCCGCTTCTGAGCAGCACGCGCGCCCGGCGAGGCGCGAACATGTTCGCCATCGTCGCCGACAACAGCCAGAGCATGAACGTTCATGATCAAGGTGAAGCCGGATCGCGCGGCGAAGCGGTGCATGGCTTGCTGAATTCCACGTCGGGCTGGCAGAAGCGACTGAGCACCGATTTCGATACGCGGCGGTTTGCGTTCGACGCGCACTTGCGGTCAGTCGACCATTTCGCATCGCTTAGCTTCGACGGCTCGCGCAGCTCCTTGAACTCAACGCTAAATTCCTTGTCGCGGCGCTTCCGCGGTCTGCCGCTGGCCGGCATCATGATCATCACGGACGGGAATGCGACCGACGCAGGCGAGGTGGCTTGGGACGAGCTGCCGCCGGTATACCCGATCGCGGTCGGGCGCGATGAATCGCCCGCCGACGTTTCAGTGCCTCGCGTTACCGTCAGCGAGACAAATTTCGACGCGGCCCCCGTCACCGTGCGAGCCGATATTCGCGCCAGCCGCGTATCCGGAAAGGATATCGTTGCCAGCCTGATCGACGAGCGCGGCGAGGAGCTGCAAACGCAAACGATCGCTTCGCCGGCGGACGACGAACCGACGGCCGTGCGGTTTCAACTGCGGCCGAAGGAAAAAGGCGTCAGTTTCTATCGGGTGCGCGTGGCCACGGGTGAATCCGAAGCGCGGCGAGGCGCTGAAGCGACGCTCGCAAACAACGAACGGCTGGCAGTGGTCGACCGCGGCGGAGGGCCATATCGCGTGCTGTATGTTTGTGGGCGCCCCAACTGGGAGTTCAAATTTTTGCGCCGTGCCCTGGCCGAGGATGATCAATTGGAGCTTTTGGGCCTGGTGCGCATCGCGCGCCGCGAGCCGAAGTTCGCGTTTCGCAGCAAGGCGGGCGAATCCACCAACCCGCTGTTCCGCGGATTCGAGCATCCTGACGAAGAATCGGCCGAACGCTATGATCAACCAGTCCTGATACGCCTTGGCACGAAGGATGGCGACGAGCTCCGCGACGGCTTTCCGAAAACGGCCGACGAACTTTATCGCTACGACGCGGTAATTCTGGATGACGTGGAAGCCGGTTTTTTTACTCAAGACCAGCTGACGCTGCTGCAGAACTTTGTGAGCCGGCGCGGCGGCGGGCTCTTGATGCTGGGCGGTCCCGATTCCTTCGCCGCCGGGCGCTACGACCGTACGCCCGTCGGCAGCCTGCTGCCGGTTTATGTTGACGAGCAGTCGCCAATCACATCGCCGGAGCGGCGATATCGCCTCGCACTGACGCACGAAGGCTGGCTGCAGCCGTGGGTTCGCACGCGTCAAACCGAGCCGGAGGAACGGAAGCGGCTTTCGGCGATGCCGCCGTTTCGTTTCCTTACGCCAATCGGCAACATCAAGCCGGCCGCGACCGTCCTGGCAGAAGTCGTCGATAACGCGGGCGCGAAGCATCCAGCGCTGGTCGTGCAGCGGTTCGGGCGGGGGCGCTCAGCGGCGCTATTGATCGGCGATTTCTGGCGTTGGGGCTTGCGCGGTGAAACGGGCAAGGAGAGCGACCTCGAGAAATCCTGGCGGCAAACCGTGCGCTGGCTTGTCGCCGACGTGCCGCAGCGCGTCGAAGTAACCGTGCGACCACAGGAAGAGTCGCAAGTCGGTGGCGTCGTCGTCGAGGTCCGCGCGCGGGATGCCGAATATTTGCCCCTGGACAACGCTCAGGTGTCGATTCAGGTTGTAACGCCGGGCGGAAAGAAGCTCGCGCTTGAGGCCGAGGCCTGCGATGACGAACCGGGCGCGTACCAGGCGAATTATGTGCCGCGAGAACCCGGGGCGTATCGTGCTACTGTGAAGGCCAGCGCCCCGGATGGCAGTCCCATCGGCGAGCGCGAAGCAGGCTGGGTCGCGCAACCGGCGGCCGATGAATTCCAGAACCTGCGTCCAAATCGTGCTCGGCTCGAGGAAATTGCCGCAAAGACGGGCGGTCAGCTGATTGAAGTGAACCACTTGGATGAGCTGGTGGCCAGCCTGCCGACGCGCAAAGCGCCGATCACCGAGCCATGGATCCGCCCAGCCTGGCACCATCCGCTGTTGTACCTGGCGATCATCGGGTGCCTCGTGGGCGAGTGGGGACTGCGCCGATGGAAGGGTCTGGCGTGAGGTCGCCCGGAAATTGCAAATTGCAAGTTGCAAAATGAGAATTGTAAATTGCCAAACGCCGAGATTGACGTCCCCAATTTGCAATTTGCAATTTGCAATTTGCATTTTGCAATTCTTCCTCACAGCAAGCTTCGCGCAGGCCAAGCCCTCGGTGGTTATCGTTATCGGCGCGCCCGGCGCGCCGGAATACAAAGATCAATTTGTCGAGTGGGCCAAGCAGTGGCATGAAGCTGCGAAAAAAGCAACGGCTAACTTGATGGTCGTCGGCCACGACGAAGCGGCGAAGCCCAATGACCGTGAGCGGCTGCAGCAGTTGTTAGCCGACCTAGCAGCGGACGACTCCGCGCCCGTGTGGCTCATATTCATTGGCCATGGCACGTTCGACGGCCATGTCGCAAAATTCAATATGCGCGGACCTGACGTATCGGCGGAGGAGCTCGCGAACTGGCTCGCGCCCATCAAGCGGCCAGTCGCCGTTATCCAATGCGCGTCGGCCAGTGCCCCGTTCATTAATCGGCTGGCCGGTAAGGATCGCGTGGTTATAACGGCCACAAAAAGCGGCGACGAACAAAACTTTGCTCGGTTCGGCCAGTACATGGCGGCGGCCATTGCCGACCTCCGCGCGGATCTTGATAAAGACGGGCAAGTCTCGCTGCTCGAAGCTTATTTAACCGCGTGCCGGCAGCTGGATGAGTTTTACTCTCAAGAAGCTCGACTCGCCACGGAGCACGCGCTGTTGGACGACAACGGCGACGGGCTTGGCACGCCCGCCGCCTGGTTTCGCGGTCTGAGGGCGACTCAACGAGCCAAGGACGGCGCCATGCTCGACGGGACGCGCGCTCATCAGTTTCACTTAATTGCCAGCGATCGAGAGCGCGAAATGCCGGCCGACGTGCGCCGCCACCGCGATGATCTGGAGTTGAAAATCGCCGCGCTTCGCGAGGAAAAAGCGCAATTGAAAGAAGACGATTATTACCGCCGGCTTGAAGAATTGATGCTCGAGTTGGCGAGGCTGTATGACGGAGTTGAAAGTACGTTGTCCGGTGACGAATCCGGCACGCGACGTCCGGGCACCGATACCTCAATTCAATCGCCTACCATCAGTCGCTGAAAACAGATGGAAAGCGCCCGGACGGATCGCCAGCGGCACTTGATTTCCCGGTTCGACGGCGGCGTTTGCCGGCAAGCGTGCAACGTGCGAATTGCCGGCCAGC
>DASXWB010000785.1:0-4283 GCA_036503915.1 Lacipirellulaceae bacterium
GACAATCCTGTCCGTCCAAGCACCTCGACGGACCATGTCACAAATGGCAGCCCGACGGACAAGACTGTCCGTCCCACAGGCGAGTGGACGAAGATTGCAAGCGACGTGTCGGACGCCGAAGTGCAATACCGGCCGCTCTTCAATGACGAACAAGCGGAGCCTGGCGCCAGGTACTGGTACCGTGTCACCGCGCGGAATCCGGCAGGCGAATCGCCGCCATCAAACGTGGTCGGCCCAGTCGCCGTTCAATGCCGCACGTTGGTCGACGAATGCCGGGATGTGGCCTTTCTCGACGCGATTGAAGGCATCGTCACTATTGCCATAGAAAACGCGCGCACCGTGCAAGAAGATTGCCACCGGTTTGCCCTGCGGCCAGGCGCCGCGGTGACTTACCGCGTGCCAACCGCGATCGAGGATGTGCGAATCTTCAGCTTCGTACGCGACGCGGATGCCGAGCCTCAAGTCTCAGTCTCGGCGGATGGACAAGTGTTTCAACCGCTGGATGTTCGGCGAACCAAGTTTGACGCCGGCCAGACAGTTTACGGTTATTTAACTCCCGTGCTTATCGAAACGAATGTCGGCGGGCGCGGGACGTATCTGAAGGTTGCGTTGCCGCCGCGTCGGCGAACCAAGTCAGAAACTGCCGATGCGAACGATTCGGCAGCGCCACTGCCGGCGCCGGTGGAGATTTCGCGGGTAGAAATTGATTACGACAAATTCAGCGACGGAGAAGCCGCAGGCGAAGTCAAATCAAGTGGCAAGGCAACGCCGCTAAACGGGTCGATCTTCGTTGACGGCACACAGCCGGTCTCAGCTACGCTGACGGCCATTGACAAAGCCGCCGACCGTGGTGAACGGCGACTTAGCGTGTGCGTCACAATTCACGTCGATCTGACGGAAGATTTCAGAATTAAGACTTTCGGCCGCATTGATCGCGCGAGTGGGAACTATCACCCGTTCGACGAGTCGATGCACGATCGTCTGAAAGACGAGTTGCGGCAGGTATTTGCACGAATGCGCCGGAATAATATGGAGATCGTTATTCTGCCACACATCGATTCGGGCGGTCGCGTGCAAACGTGGCGAAATTGGGTCGACTTCGATCCGCTCGTCAACTACGGCGACTATAGCTACGAACAATTGATGATCGACTCCATCGCCACAGCGCTGGCTGAAGTTGGCGGGCCGACGAAAGTCGAAATGGCCCTCTCTGGCGAGATGGGAACGAGCCTGTTTCGCTATCCGGCGTCATACCGCGAGATTGTGCGTGGCCTGCGCAAACGCGACGATCTACCGCAGCTCAAGATAGGCATCAGCCTGAACCATGGTGGCATTTCCGGCCAAGGGAATCCGACCGGCGTTGCCGACATCAGGTTGAACCAAGCGCAACGTGCCGAAATGCAGAAGCTCATCGACGACTGCGATTTTGTGGGAATGTCATTTTACCGGCCGGTCAGCCTGCCCCCGACGTCGGCCGACTTCGTCCGCGGCATCGAGCACTTCATGAGTGAGTTTCATGACCACGGCCTTGTAGTACCCACATCGAAGCCTTTGCACTTTTCGGAGGTAGGGATCGGCGGCGGGCATGATGAAATGGATACGGCTTCTGACCCGGCCAAAGCCGTAGAAACTCCTTGGAGCGGGAGCGGCGATCCCCGTATCAATCCGTGGAAAAGTCCGGCCATGGAGCAGCTGCGCCGCGACTACCACACGGCACTGCTCCAATTCTTGTCCAAGCAGCCAGCACGCTGGCATGTGTCGGCCGCATTCTTCTGGGGAACCGGGTCGTGGGACCCGCTTGGAATGCGCCATCCGGAGTTCGCCGATCCGATGATCGCAAGCGCCGTCCAGGCCCATAATCTGGAAGCCGAGAAAGCCCGCTAGTTCACGGCCGGCCGCCAATTCGGACCGTGATTCCTTTTGAAAACGGCCAAAAAGTGCTGGACATTTGGAACTCTTCCATTTAGACTCAGGGCGAGTGCACAAGTAGTTTAACTGCTTGCTGAACATACCTCGTTCGGTTCAGGCGGCTTTTCAAATCGAGGCGCAGACGACTGGTATCGGCTGCGGCGAGGAATACCGAACGATCGGCTGAACTCAGAGAAGTTTATGGTCGGAGAAGACAGCGGGCGTTCGTTCACCACCCTGAGACTTTCGCAGGAGAGACCTAATGAAGTACAGACAGCTACGGTGGCTGCTGACAATCGCGGTCGCTATTGTCGGCGTCATAAGCGCTAAATCGGCGCCTGCCGTTCCCTACGAATGGCTGGTCAATCAAATCCAAGGCTTGGCTGACGTAACTCCTGGCTTTCACGGCGGCGCCGGCCAGTTAAGCACGATTAACAGCATTACGCCGATTCCCAATGGCGTCGAACTCGCCGTGACCTATCGTATCGGGCAAGAAACGGACCCATTTGGCGCTAATTACGGCTTGGGTTTTGCGCGTGTTTCCCTTCAGGGCCAGCTTGGCTTCCCAGGTCTTGATCTTAGCGCAAACACAAGCTCCTCCTTCAAAGTGACAACGACAACGGACGTGACCGCCCAGTCATTTCTGCAGACGGACTTCACGGAGAACGGCACAACGATCGACGACGGCGACGCGACCACCGGCGAGTCATTCAGCTTTCTGTTCTGGGAGCACAACGACGGCGTGACCATAGGTGGACCAACCGACGTGGACTTCGATTTTTCTTCCGGCACTGAATTTAGCGGCGATTGGGGCCTTGCCAATCCCCAGGCCGTGCAGGGCACCAATGCGATTCGCGCGTGGGGCGTGCAATTGGCCAAATTCAGCGGCATGACGATTGGCGAGCCGGTGAACGCAACGATCAGGATTGAAGGCGTAGTTCCGGAACCGTGCACGGCGTTGCTTGCCGTTTTGGCGGCGGCCGGATTGGTCGGTGTCACTCGCCGCCGAGGATGAAAGGGAAGCCAGGTGCAGACACCTGGTTTAATTGGATTACGTCGAGTTTTGTTTTAGCCAGTAGCCATCGTCGGCCCGCCCGCATGTGGTCGGGCCGACGATTTTAGTTTCGTTATTACTACGGGATCGATTCAGCGAGTTTGGCACGCCACGACCGCTGGTTCCACCACTTTCCTGACGGTTGCCGCTCGGAACGCACATTTCAACGTAAATTTGCGAGGAAAGAGGCATATGAACTCACATCGATGGATCGCATTGACAGTTCTGGCGATTGTCCTATTCGCAGTTGCTTCTTGTCCGACAGCACAGGGCCAAACGACGATGCTGGCCACCTGGGATACGCCTCCCACCGGTGGGCCGGTGGTCCCCGGCGGCGACTTCGATCCGACTCTCGACGCGATGCCGACTTGCTCTGGCTGTTGGCGCGCACGCAATAACACGACAACCGGCACGACGTACTCGCAAAGCACCACGACCGGCGTCACGCAAGGCACCGGCGCGCTACAGGCGACGCTCATCGGCAAAGGAAATGGCGGCGAATACAGCGCAACGATCAACGGAATGAGCGTCGGCTTGGATACGCATTTCGATTATCCGTTGGTCGCGACTTACTCAAATAACCCCGCAGCGAACGACGGGGTCCTCGATCCGCGGTTCACGGCAATTGAGGACGCGGTCGACGGAGTGAACCCCGGCTCCTTCTATACGATCGAGTTCGACATTATCTACGACGTGGCCTCGATGCGGGCGATTCCCTGGCAGCCGCCCGAGGAAACCGTCGACCCCGAAAACAACGGCCGCTATCCGCAGCGCTTCTTCTGGATCGGCATGTACGGCAACGCGGCGGAGCCGGACGGATTCACATTCATCGGGTTCGATGACCACACGATCAATCCGTTCGACGCTCAGTGGGACAACAACCTGTTTCCGGTGTTCCCGGCATCCTATCCATTGTCCGATTTCACCTTTCAACCCAATTCGGGAAGCACGTTCTACGAATTTGGCTTCCTTTACAACAGCGTATTTGGGACGCTTCCGGCCGCCTCGAACCCGCACGGGATCAACATTTATTTCGATAATTTTCGGCTGGTCGAGCACGATCCGACGGATAGTTGCGATTTCAACGACGACAGTGCATGCACACTGGCTGACTTTCAGCTGTTTATGGCGCAGCACCTGGTCGAGGAGCCCGCGCTAGGTGACTACGACATGGATGGCGACAACGACTTCCTGGATTTCCAGGAGTTCGAGCAATTCTACGACTTGGCGAATCTCGGCGGCGGCACGTTGAAGCAGCACGTGGCCGGAACGCCCGAGCCGGGCGTTGTCGTCCTGGTGGGGGTGGGCATCCTCGGTTTGG
>DASXWB010000786.1:0-1669 GCA_036503915.1 Lacipirellulaceae bacterium
GGCGCTGCGTTCCGATTGGCCTGGCCGATCGATGCGGAGCGAAGGGAGCACCGTGCTGCGCCTTCCGCCACGCTAAGCGCACCGAACAATATGAAACCGCCAAGCGGCTGTGTTGATTGTCAACTGCAAAGCGGATGAAGCTTAGGATTCCAAGGAAGGTTGTTTCGAACCATGGCATTGAGGATGACCAGTAGCTTTCGCATGCAGGCAGTCAAGACAACTTTAAACGGTTTGCCGGCGGCTTCGAGGCGCTGGGCGAAGGCACGAATGAGCGGATTGGAGCGTCTGGCGGTGAGGGCCGCCATGTAGAGCACGCTTCGAATAGCGGCTCGACCACCCCAGATTCGCCGTCGACCATGGAACTTGCCACTGTCACGATTGAAAGGCGCCACGCCAACCAGTGCAGCAACTTGCTGCCGATTGAGGCGTCCCAGCTCGGGCACGTCCACCAGCAGGCTGGTGACCGTGACTGGTCCGACACCAGGCACGGTTTCCATAATCGCAGCCTTCGAGGCCAGCTCCGGCTGGTTCTCGATGAGCTGGCCGATGGCCTCCTCGAGCTGACGAATTTGTTTGTCCAGCTGTTCGATGAGGTGGCGGATGTTCTTGCGAACTGCTTTGGTAGTTACCGTCTCCAGGCGATTCTGCTCGGCACAGCGCATCTCCACGAGCTGGCGGCGCCTGGTGGCCAATTCGGCCAGTTGAGCCTGTTTTTCCGAGCCGATCTCAACGGGCCGCGGGTGAGCCTGCTCGCCGAAGCGAGCAATCACCCGCGCGTCGATGCGATCGGTCTTGGCCAGGATTCCCAGGCCGCGGGCAAAGTCGCGAACCTGGCGGGGATTGACTACGGCTACTTGATGACCGGCCATCACGAGCGCGGCCACCACACGGCTTTGGTAGCCGCCCGTGGCTTCCACCACCACCAGACACTGGCCGGCGGCGGTCAGCTCGGCAAGGAGCTGCTTGAATCCGGCCGCGTTGTTCTTGATGGTGAAGCTTCGCTCCTGGCTCGCCAGATAGACCTCCAGCGAGTGCTTGGCCACATCGATACCTACCAGCGTGGGGGAAGTCGGATCCATGAACATGTCCCTTTCTTGCAGATGCGAGCTCGTGCTTGGGCGATTGCCAGCACGGCTCAAGCGGCTGTTCGGGCTACGTCCATAAGACCGGCGACGATCCTGCTTGGCGGCGGTGTCATTGGCACCAGGACGCAATCGATCTGTCGCCGGCTTCTCAGCCGAAGCTTGCTTGCTACGCTGCGCAAGCTTCGGCTGAGAAGCATCCATTACAACACCACTATCTAACCTTTGGAACATACAAGGACGCCAAGTGCGCGAAGAAACCCGGAAAGAGGGACATCTTACTTGGCGATCTTGGCGTCTTGGCGGTTTTCTTCATTCTGTTAGGTGGTTTAAGAGCGAACCGACAGGGCGGGAGCCTCGCTCCCGTTTTGCCAGGACGCACTAAAAATAGAATATCCGCATCCTAATTTATTTCCCTCGGTGACCGTTGCGCAATATTCTCTGGCATGGGTATTGCGCATCTGTAGCGTTTTGGATACAGGCGGCCAAGGCGCCGCGCTCGAGCAGTTTGGGCTTAGGTACTTGATTTTCGCCCCACTAAATTTTTTTCTTTTTTGTGGTGAGGCGAAATTCGGCGAATTTCGCCT
>DASXWB010000787.1:0-14527 GCA_036503915.1 Lacipirellulaceae bacterium
CACTGATACTGATGGATGTATCGCTGGAACGACTCGGCCTTTTCAATCGCGTTGAGGTCCTTGCGTTGAACGTTCTCGACGATCGCGAGCTCGGCCATCTGCCGATCGTCGACGTCGCGAATCTGCACGGGCACTTGCCGCCAGTCGGCCGCCTGGGCCGCGCGCAGGCGCCGCTCGCCGGCGACGAGTTCAAACTGTTCGCCGACGCGCCGCACCACGAGCGGCTGCAGAATGCCGTGCGTCCGAATGCTGTCGGCCAGGTCCGCAATCTCGGTCTCGCCAAACGTCTGTCGCGGCTGATACGGATTGCGCTCGATCGCGTCGCAATCGAGCCAGACCTGGCCGTGCTCGTCGCGCGTAATCCGCGCGTCGTCGGCTGGCATGCCCACGCCGAAGTGGGCATGGCACTCTGCGCCGCCAAGCTCATTCGATGCAACTTTTGTCGTTTCGCTCGCATCCTCCCACGAACGACCCAGCAGAGCTTCCAATCCACGTCCCAGACGTCGCTCTTTCGACACGGCCCAATCCTCCCTGATGTGCGGCGAGTGTCCGCACTCGCCCCGTCGACGCCGCCAGCATCCTTGCCGACCGGCAGTGGTGGCAGCATCGACAGCAGTCGTGAAAGAGTGTGCGATGTGCCGCCGATTTGTCATCGACTAATTCGGGGGGCGAGTCCTATCGAAAGAAAATCGGCGTGCACAATTTGCTTGTCCGCCCCGCATTTCGCCGCTGGTTTGAGTCTCCTGCCGACCGCTCGCGCATTCAATCGCTAGCAATACGGCGTGCACGTTACAATGATGTCGTTGTTCCTTTCCTTGATTGGGAATCGTTGCAAAAAATCGGATGTCGACACCCAGCGCTCCAGAATGTTCGGAAGTCTCGCCGTCTGAGCCGCCGGGCGCCGCAAGAATCGACTTGGCGCGGGCGGTGCACCAGGACCTGACAAGCTACAGCGGCCCGGCGATCGTCTTCGGCATTATGCTCTCAGGCGGCGCCTACCCGATCGTTCTGGCGGCGATTTATTTGATCGCCGCATTGACTTTCATAATTTGGAGTCTGACAACGGGATATCCAGTTGGAGCCGGTGCGGCCGAGGTTGTAGCAATTCTTGTCTACGTAATTGTAGGCGGTGCGTTTTGTGCCGTCATTGGCGTCATTTGGGCCGCCATCGCTTCGGCGCTGACAATGCCCGTTGTGTATTTGTTCCTGAAATCACTCAAGATTCGTGGAAGCCTGGTTGGATTGGGTGCCGCGTGCGGCGGCCTCGTCGGCTTTGTTGCCGTGCTGCCTGTCGTAGTGAGCCTCCCTTTGTCAATCGGTTTTGACGAAGCGGAGACAATCGCGCTGATCCTTGCGCTCGGCCCAGGCCTCACGACAATTCTTGGCCAGATCGGCGGCGCGTGGGGCGGACGGCGGGCCGCGTACTTTGGCGGGCTGGACAATGCAAAAGCAATGGCGGCCGATTCGCCCGAGCTGTTATCCGTGATGGGTTGGCGTGCGCCCGAGGAGACACCCGGTTCGCCTGCCGACGAGCCACGGCTGCAATTCGGGATTCGGCATATGCTGTGGATCTTCGTCTGGCTCAGCCTGATCTTAAGCGCGATCAAGCTATGCCGATTGCCATTCGAGTTTGTGCTGCCGCTTCTGGCGGACTGGTTCGTTTATCAGCTTGTGACGCTCCGCATCGGATTCTTATTGGCGCGCCGATTGGGGCCGTGGTGGACCAATCGCCGGCGCCGTTCCACATGAAACAATCGGCAAGGGGGCCGCGAACTGTGCGTTCCACGTGGAACTACCAAGTCGCGGCTCGGCGCCAAAGCCCGCAACCCTCAGAGTCGTTTCACGTGAAACCAGTAGGTCCGCCGAGCCGAGGCAGACCGCGAGTTTGTTGCCGCTCGGCTCGCGGCACCTACTCAAGCGGATTGATCACCAGCCCGCTCAGCAGCTTCGGATAGAAGTAAGTGCTTTTTGCCGGCATGCGCTCGCCCTGGCTGCTAATGGCGCGGATGTGCTCGACCGTGGCCGGCATCACGAGGGCGGCCAATTCAAATCGGCCGCCCGTGCCCGTTTGCCCGGTGGCATCCCGGCCGGCGTCATCTCCGTGGCGTAGGCCGCGAACTACCTCCTCGATGTCGCGAATATACTTCGGCGCCGTCAGGTTGGGCGCATCCAAAAGAGTCTCTATGACCAGCCGGTGCAGGATGCTCACGCCCAGACCCTGCCAGTCGGCCGAATGCTCGGCGGCAACGTGCGCCATTTTTTGCTTCCCAGCCGATGTGAGTCGAGCCAGCGTCCATTGCTCGTCGGCCGCCGTGTAGAGGCCCAACGTAGTCTGGTCGCCTTCCATTTCAATCTCTTCCCACAGACCGCGTGCGCGATCTGGACCGCCCCCGGCGCGCTCGCAGGTAAAGAACTCGCCCAGCCGCTCTCGAAGTTGCCCAGCTGTGATCGAGGGCAGACCGCGAAATAACCGGTGAGTGGGAAGCACGAGCATGCCTGAGTCACTCATCGAAACGAGCATCATTAACACGTAGTTCGCCGGATGCTCGGGCGAAAGTGTGTCACCTCGCTGAGCAAGCTCTTTCGCTATTTGGTCGCGCAGTGTGAGTGCCGTCTCGTAACGATGGTGCCCGTCGGCTATAAACACGGGCCGATCGCCCATTGCGCCAACGATGGCGGTTACCGTCGACACGTCGGTCATCGGCCAGATTCGGTGGACGACGCCGAGGTGATCGATCGCTTCGAGTGGTGCAACGCCGTTAGTTTTCGCTTCGAGAATCTCTTGGGCGTGATTCTCGTCATCAGGATACAAACTGAAAATCTGGCTGAGATTGGCCCGGCACGCGGACCACAGCTTCAACCGGTCGGCCTTGGCGGCGCCGTGCGTCTCCTCGTGCGGAAAGATGTGGCCCTCGCCAAATCGCTCCAGCCGCACGCGGCACATGAAGCCGCGACGCGTGTACGTTGTACCGCCGTCTTTGAATTCCTGATGATAGACGTAAATCGCCGGATCGGATTCCGTAAACAGAATCCGGTCGCGCTGCCACTGGCGGTACAGCCGCGACGCGCGCGTATAGCGGTTGTTGTGCGCATCATCGCCCGGCTCATCCCGATTGAGAATCAGCCGCACGACGTTGGCCGGGTGTTTCTCGTAAAGCGCGCGCTGCAGCTCCGCGTCGATCACATCATACGGCGGCGCGACCACGCCCGTCAGCGAACCGACGTGGCCCAGGTCGTATCGAATGCCGCGAAAGGCTTGGATGACGGGCATTGTTTCCTTCGCCGACTATTCCTGCGGCCAGTCGGGCAGGTCGAACTTTTTTTTGACGTTCGCCGTGTGCGCGCCGTAGTGGCGCTCCATTTGTTGAAACAGTCGGCGAAGCGACCAGCGGCTGTTCGGCGCACGCTCGTCGAGGTCCATTCCGTCGAGCAGGTAAGCGAATCGACGTACGAGCGCGCTCGCGCGTTCAATCTGCCGCGCTTCCTCGGCCCCGGACCAGTCGGGATGGGCCGCCTTGTAATCGGGCGGCATTTGTGCCGGATTCAAGTCGATCGGCGCAATCGCCGAATCTCGCTCCGCGAATATCTGCGTGAAGAACAGTAGCTCGCGGCCCATCATGTGCTCGGCATTCCAGCGCGGCGTGTGAGTGCCGTCGGAGGGGCGAAAGTTCATTTGATTGGCACTTAGCGGCCGAAATACCTCGGCCGACGCGCTGCCGGCGGCCTCCTTGCGCTCAAAAAGCTCCGCCAACTCTCCGCTGGGCTGCCATGGCTTATAGCCAAGCACGACGACGCGCGTACTTGACGGCGACTCATCGACCGCTGCCGACACGGCCAATGTATTGCCCTCCGGCTGAGAAATCTCAGCCCCCGATTGCTTCATCGCCTCAACAAACGCATCAGCGCGGTGCAGGTCGAAAGCAAGGGCCGGCGTTTTATAGTGCACCGGGACCACAATACGCGGGCGCAGCTCGCGCACAATTTCCGCAGCGCGGGCACCGTCGACGGTGAAAACGCCGCCCACGGGGATAAGTAACACGTCGATGCGACCAAGTGCTTCGCGTTGCTCGTCGCTGAGTTTTGACTGCCCTAAATCGCCGCTGTGGACGATGCGCACGCCGTCGACGTCGATGGCAAAAATCGCCGTGGCGCCACGGTCTGCGCCCTGCTCCTTGTCGTGCCAGGCCGGAATTGTGGTGACGACGATTTCGTGGCCGGAGCGCTTCGCTTGCGAATCGGCCGTTTGCATGATCGGCGTCCACGTTGGGCGCATTGCGTTGGGCAATCGATCGAGAACATGCTTTTGCGGCATGACCTTGCCGCTCGCATCCAAACCGCGCACGACCACCGGCTCACCGCGCACGGCTGCGGCGTTGTTGTGGTCAGTGTGCTCGTGCGAAATGAGCACCAGGTCGGCCAAAAGTTCCGGGTCCTTGTATCCCACCTGGGCGCCGAACGGATCGATGACGACGTGCAAATTCCAGTAGGTCTCGATCGAAACCATGGCCTGCCCCCACCATCGCACGGCGACCGGTTTGCCGGGATCGGCAATTGCGCCAAGCGCGGGAATTGTCAGCGCTGCCAAAAAAGCGCTGCGACGAATCAGCCTTTGCATTGGGCGTATTTTTGGAACAAACCGCGTTTGGACGAAGAGAGCCTCGCCGAGGACAATGCTGCGCCATCTATTGGGCATTGTCAATCCTCCACAACGCGCATTGCAACCGCAGTTCAAATTCCTGGTGTCGCCTGGCGACTTCGCCTCCGCGCCGAGTGTCCAATTCGATTCAGCGTTGAACTCGAATCGAGGTGTGGTTAATCGCCGTGCTGTCCAGATTTATTGCGGCGCGCCGGCATCGGACAGCGAGTGCAGCGCAAGCGGCGTACACGACAAAGACCAACGTTGAGCTTTCAGGAACAAGCGATAGTCGCAACGTTGAATTAGCCGAGAAGAATTGGCCGCTGTCGATGTCGGTCGAAAGATGTAGATGTATACTCGAGCCATCCAATAGCACTCCATCGAGATCAAGGTTGCGCTCATGCACGACTAAGCTCTCACCGAAAGTTAGGCCAGCGATTGGCAACCCATCGAGCTCAAACCGGGTGCCAATCAGATGAAGTTCTGAATTGTCAAATGCCTCGAAAGTCGAGCCTAACGATCCGCCCGATACAGTCATAACGGTATTCGATGCAATACTGGCTGTGTCGACTGAGCCGGCAGACATTGCGACCGGACTTGCAAATGCGGATTCCAAGCTTCCAATCATGCCGCCGTTGATTATGATTTTGGTGTGGCTTGGGAACGCAAGGGTGGTGATCGCACCACCCAAAATCTCGATTTCGCTTCGGAAAGGCGAATCGAAGGATTCGACCGAACCTCCGCTCATTCTAAACTTACTGGCACCAGGCAAATCTCGCTCGCCCGTCAAGAGATATGTGAAGTGCCCACCAAATAGATTGACTTTGCCATCTTCGGATACCGCGGAAAGTGACCCGCCATACACGTTCAAAATGCCGCCAATCATGGTCAGCGGTCCATTTGGGTCCGTGGTACTGTAGATGTTCACATTCCCAGATGAAGTAAATGGCACGCCGATCGGACGCGGCGAGTAGATCCCGCCTTCGACGTTCAGCGTGGTTGCAGCCGGCATAGTATATGCAGGAGGCAAGCTTCCACCGACGCCTAGGTTAATTATTTCCCCTGCCGCTATCGCTATGGGAGCCGCGTCTGGGGGAATGTTGTAGACGGTTGCGGCGGCAGAAAAACCATTGCAGAATACAAGCGAGAATAAAACCGCCGCGCATTCAATAGGCCTACTCATTAGCTTGCTCCGGTTGCCTGAAAATCAGGCTTCGAGTCCGCCTGCAGTTCAAATCAGAGAAATCGCAAGTCCCATTGGCAACCTGACACTCTTACGTGCGTTTTGCAGATCAAATGCCGAATTATCACGCCTAATACCTGTAATACTCCGGCTTGTACGGCCCTTCGATCGGCACGCCGATGTAGTCCGCCTGCTCGCGCGTGAGCCTGGTGAGCTTCACGCCCAGCTTCGCCAGGTGCAGGCGGGCGACTTCTTCGTCGAGTTTCTTGGGCAGTACGTGGACGCCGAGCTCGAATTTTTCGGGTTCGGTCCAGAGTGCAATCTGTGCCAGCACCTGGTTTGAGAACGAGTTGCTCATCACGAAGGATGGGTGGCCTGTCGCGCAACCAAGGTTTACCAGCCGGCCTTCTGCAAGCACGACGATCGAATGGCCATCATCGAACGTGTATTTGTCCACGGCGCCGACATTGCTCGGCTTGATGTTCTGCTTGCGCACGCGGCCGGCCTTGATTTCGCTCTCCAGCCAGGCGATGTCGATCTCCAGGTCGAAGTGGCCGATGTTGCAGACGATCGCGTCGTTCTTCATCTGCGACATGTGCTTGCCGGTGATCACGTCGCGGCAGCCGGTGGCGGTGACGAAGATGTCGCCTTCCTCGACCGCCTCATCCATCGTCGTGACTTCGTAGCCTTCCATCGCGGCCTGCAGGGCGATGATCGGATCGATTTCGGTGATGATCACGCGGGCGCCCAGACCGCGCATCGATTGGGCGCAGCCTTTGCCGACGTCGCCGTAGCCGGCGATGACGACCACCTTGCCGGCGACCATGATGTCGGTGGCCCGCTTGATGCCGTCGGCCAGCGACTCGCGGCAGCCATACAGGTTGTCGAACTTGCTCTTGGTGACCGAGTCGTTGACGTTAATCGCCGGCACCTTCAGCTCGCCGCGCTCGTGCATCTGGTACAGCCGGTGCACGCCCGTGGTCGTTTCCTCGGAAAGGCCGCGGATTTCGTCCAAAAGTTCCGGGAACTTGTCATGCACCATCGCGGTGAGGTCGCCGCCATCATCCAGAATGAGATTGAGCGGCTCTCCGGACGGAAAGAACAGCGTTTGCTCGATGCACCAATCGAATTCCTGCGCCGTCATGCCTTTCCAGGCATAAACGGGGATGCCTTCCTTCGCGATCGCGCAGGCCGCATGGTCCTGGGTCGAAAAGATATTGCAGCTGCTCCAGGTGACTTCCGCGCCCAGCTCGCGCAGCGTCTCGATGAGCACCGCGGTCTGAATCGTCATGTGCAGGCAGCCGGCGATGCGCGCCCCCGTGAGAGGCTTGCTGCGGCCGTATTTCTCGCGCAGGGCCATCAGGCCGGGCATTTCGTTCTCGGCCAGCTCGATCTCCTTGCGGCCCCAATCGGCCAGGCGGTTGAACTCGGCCGGCGAACAATCGAGCACTTTATACGGCAATTTCGTGGCCACCTGCGTCACGGCGAACTCCTGTTGGCGGGTCCAATAATTAGGTAAACCCTTTATTGTAGTTGGCCGCCGCCGCGGCTGACAAGGCACGAGCGTCTTATGCGTGGGTGGCGTGGATGGAGGGAAGCCGTCGGCTTACGTGGGGAGAGATTTGGACAACTGAATCGAATTCCTCGGGTTTCTTATCAGGTGTCCAAAACTCCCCACACATATTTTTGGACATCTGATGGCAGCCGCTGCGTCGCGCTTTTGCGCAGGACGGGGGAATAAATCCGGATACGTCTGGTGTTCATGCTTTATGCGCGCAGCGGAAGCGGCTCAGGCACTCGCTCGGAGTGCTGATTCGCGGTCAATCTGGTTTGCGCGTATATGTTCAGGTGTATACCACAGCACGTGGCCACATTCAAGAGGGTGGATTAGGACGGTCCGGCGGGGATGCGCGCACCGGTGCATGCGGCAACCGTCATTCCAGGCCGGCGAACGCCTCGCGGGCCGCGGCAACAAAGTCGCGGACCTTGGCGTGGTCCTTTTTGCCGGGCGAGGATTCGACGCCGCTAGCGACGTCCACGCCGTGCGGGCGGACGATGCGAATCGCCTCGGCAACATTTTCGGGAGTCAGCCCGCCGGCGAGAATTAGTGGAACATTGTGCAGCCAGCGGCGGTAATCCGCCAAACCACTCCAGCTGACGGTAGTCCCGGTGCCGCCATATCGCCCTGGCGTCGCCGCATCAACGAGAACCGCATCCGGCAAGCGGCGCATTTTGTCACACGCCTCAAGGTCAGCCGCGATCGCAGCGATGCCCTCCTCCGTGAATCGCCGAGCGCGAATCAAGTGTTTGGCGCGGATTTCTCTCAGGATTTCAGGCGGCTCGTCGCCGTGGAGCTGTATCGCCTGAAGTCCGCTCGGGAGAATGCTTCCAAGTTTTAGCAGCAGCCGGTTAATGGTTTCGGTATTTTCGTTGACTACCACTCCAACGCGACCCAGCTGCGGGGGAACGGCCGTTAGAATCGTCCAAGCGATCTCGGGTTCGATAAATCGCGGGCTTTTGGGATAGAAGTTCAGCCCGATTGTGTCCGCGCCGGCATGCGCCGCCGCAAGCGCATCAGCCTCATTTGTAATACCGCAAATCTTGATTCGAAACATGCCTTTATCATACGGCATGCGGAATAAACGAGGCTAGCTTGACAGCGTCCTACACAGGACGCAAACGGGGCAACGATTGCGGCTCAATTCTTTGCCAACCCACCTGCAGCAGCTTTCACACGATTGCCGATGCAAGGCGATAGCGCCCCTGTTTTCCGCATGCTTTTCACGGACCGCCCAATCATGCCAACCACGCCTGCCGGATTGGATCTGCACGGGCTGCTCACGCGGGCAGAGCGCGTGTTCCCTGCTTGCCCGCAAGTGGGCCGCTATTTTCCGGCCTCTTCGATTGAGGATGCCCGGCGTCGACTCAGCCGCGCGATCGATCGCGGCGATGGGCCCTGCCTTGTCGTTGGCGGCCCCGGCACGGGCAAATCGCTGCTCCTGCAAGTCCTGGCGGCCCAATACCACGAGCAGTTCGACGTCGTCTTGCTCGCCTGCGCGCCGCTTCGCACGCGCCGGGCGCTGTTGCAGGCAATTCTTTTCGAGCTCGGCCTGCCGCACCGCATGAATGGCGAAGGCGATCTGCGGCTTAGCTTGCTGGACCACTTGCTGTCGGCCCCTCCCCCAACCCCTCCCCGGCGCGGGCAGGAGTTCGAGGAGGGCGGCCTCCTGCTGTTGGTCGATGAAGCCCAATCGCTCTCTTCGGCGTTGTTGGACGAGCTCCGTGTGATGACCAACCTGGTGCGCGGCGGCGCGCCGCGAGTGCGGCTGGTGCTTGCGGGATCTGCAGCGCTCGAAGAATCCTTCGCCCACGTGGAGCTCGAGTCGTTCAGCCAGCGGCTTTCGTCGCGCTGCTATCTCGCGCCGATGACGCGAAATGAAACGTCGCAATTCATCCGCGCGCAGATTGCAGCATCGGGAGGTGATCCAAATGAATTGCTCGCCGAGGAAGCCGCTGGCGCCGTGTTCGAGGCAACGGACGGCGTGCCGCGTCTGGTGAATCAGCTGTGTGACCGAGCGCTTGTCATGGCCGAATCGGAGAACCTGGCCCGCATCGATCGGAATTTGATTCAGGCGGCCTGGTCCGATTTGCAGCAACTGCCAACGCCTTGGGAGACTCCCTCGAGCGGATCGGCCGCCGCGCCCTCGCCGCAGGTGGTCGAGTTTGGCCAGCTTCGCGACGAGCCAATCGTCGATGATGAGCTGTGCGAGGACATGGTGGAGATTGAGCCAACCGAGCTGGATGTCGATGACGTTCCGCAAGAGCTGCCGACGCCGAGTGGTGCGCTTGAACGCGCCGAGGCGATCGCACGGGATCCAGCGAATCCCTTCGGCGAGCAGTTCGACGAAGAGGAATTGGTCCTCGACAATTTTGCGGCCTGGGACAACATGTTCCTGCGAGCCAGGATTCGCGTCGAGAATCGCCGCGATCCAGGATTTGCTTCCTTGGTTCAAGATGCGATCAACGCATCCTCTGTTGCGCCGGTGCCCGTCGAGAATCACGCCGCCGAAACGCCCGCAGCTCGGCTCATGCCTTCGCCGCCTGAGGAAGTTGCGGACTCAATCGCTGTGCTCGGCGAGACAATCGATGAATTTGTCGACGACTGCAGCGAGTCAGAATCGCGTTCTGACGAAGACCAAAACGTACCGCTGCTGCGACTGGCGGTTGTACCGGAGCTGTTGCCGCTTACACCGATTCCCTTAATTCCCGCTTCACCGATGGATAGCGCAGGCGAGGCCGCGTTTGATCCCGTGTTGCCCGAAGACGAAGACATAAAATTCGGCGATTGGTTCAATCGCTTTGCGGTCGAGCACGCGCAGGGTGCAGAAGGGTCGCCGGAGAGCGCTGTTGGATTGTTGGATGATGAGCCGATCCTCGTGATCGAGGAGGAAACGCCAGACCAGCCGGCTCGCAAACCGCAAGCCCGGCGGCAAGAATATCGGCAATTGTTCTCTCGCCTGCGTAGCGGCTGATCATCTCATCGAGTATCTTGTGCTCGATGGGAATTTGCCTGGTCACCGGCGGCGCTGGTTTCATCGGATCGCATGTCGCCACTGCGCTCGTGGAGCGCGGTGAGCGCGTGCGCGTGTTGGACAATCTTGTCAGCGGGCATCAGGCGAACCTGGCCCATTTGGAAGGCCGCGTGGAGTTCGTCCATGGCGATCTTATGAATCGCCCGGACGTGGAGCATGCTCTGGCGGGCGTCGAGGTCGTGTTCCACCAGGCCGCGCTGGCCTCTGTGCCGCGCAGCGTCGAGCGGCCGCTCGACACGAATGCGGCATGCGTCACGGGAACGGTGAACCTGCTGGACGCGGCACAAAAGGGCGGCGTGCGGCGCGTGGTGTTCGCGGCTTCGAGCAGCGCGTACGGCGACCAGGTAACGCCTTCGAAGAGTGAAGGCCTGATGCCGGCGCCGCTGTCGCCCTACGCCGCAGCGAAGCTCGCAGGCGAATTCTATTGCCAGGCCTTCACGTCGACCTACGGCCTGGAGACCGTGGCGCTACGTTACTTCAACGTGTTCGGTCCGCGACAAGACCCGCAGAGCCAGTACGCGGCGGTGATTCCCAAGTTCATTTCCGCGATGCTGGGCGGCCGCCGGCCCACCATTTTTGGCGACGGCAAGCAGTCGCGCGACTTCACCTACATCGATAACGTCGTGCATGGCAACCTGCTGGCGGCCAAGGCGCCGGGCGCCGTCGGTCGAACGATCAACGTCGCCTGCGGCCAATCATACACTCTGCTCGAGCTGGTGGATGGAATCAACCGCGCCCTGGGGACCAAGATCGAACCGGTTTTCGAACCGCCGCGCGTCGGCGACGTGCGCGACAGCCTTGCCGATATTTCGCTGGCCCGCGAACTGTTGGGCTACGAACCAATCATCGACTTCAAAGACGGCCTGCAGCGCACGATAGACTTTTACCGGCAAGTGGGCAGGAAAAAGTAACCACGGAGGCACGGAGGACACGCAGAAGAAATTTTGAACAGGAGGTCGCAGAAGTAGCAGAGAGAGTAATCGATCATCATCCTCTGCTTCCTCTGTTACCTCTTGTTAAAGAATTGCCGCCGCTCTTCTCTGTGTGCTCGGTTTCTCGGTGGTGAAACATTGTATTGATGTTTCGCCATGCCACGCACGCTTGTCGCCCTGGCAACGTATAACGAGATTGAGAACCTGCCGGGCCTGGTAGAGGAGATCTTGCGCGTGCTGCCGGATGCCGACGTAATTGTCGTCGACGACAACTCGCCCGATGGCACAGGCAAGTGGTGCGACGGCCGCGCATCAACCGAGCCGCGCCTTCGCTGCCTGCATCGCCCAGCGAAAATGGGCCTTGGCTCGGCAACTCTTGCAGCGGCCCGCGTTGCCATCGACGGCGGCTACGACGTGTTCGTCACGCTTGACGCCGATTGGAGCCATGACCCGAAGCACTTGCCGGAGCTGCTAGACGCTCTGCGGCGGGCCGACGTTGCGATCGGCTCGCGCTACACACCGGGCGGCGCGATCGAAGGCTGGCCCTGGCACAGGCGCGTGGTGAGCCGCTCGATGAATCGCGTCAGCCGCGCGCTGCTGGGTCTGCCCACCTACGATTCAAGCGGCGCGTTTCGCGCCTACCGTGTCGCCAAGTTAAAGGAAATCGACGTGGCGGGAATTCAATCAGCAGGATACGCCTACCTGGAAGAGATCCTCTGGCATCTTCATCGAGCGGGCGCAACTTTCACTGAGGTTCCCATAACGTTTCATCAGCGACGGGCAGGACTCTCAAAGATTAGCGCTCGCGAAGGGGTGGCCAAGTTGCGAATGCTGTGCCGCTTACGACTGCAAAGGAGTCGACGGAACTGATATGCCGCGCCCCATTTGCGATTGGCGGCGGATCAGGATTGCCTTTGATCGCTGTGTGGCGATTGGTAGAATCAATCGTGATTTGCCGTGATTTGAATCCTCAGGCTGGAGGCGGCGTGATGGTGGCTCAGACAGGCGGGCAGATTGATAATGTAATGCAGGAGAAGCGGCTATTTCCGCCGCCGAAGGAGTTTGCCGCGCGAGCGCGCATCAAGTCTCTCGACGAATACCAACGAATTTGGGACCAGGCGGCGGCCGACCCGTCGAAGTTTTGGGGCGAGCTGGCCCGCGAGGAGCTGCACTGGTTCGAGCCTTTCCAAAATCCACTCGTCTGGAACGAGCCGTTTGCGCAGTGGTTCGCCGGCGGAAAAACGAACGTATGTTACAACTGCCTCGATCGCAACCTGGCTGCCGGACTCGGTGATCGGACAGCGATCCTTTGGGAGGGCGAGCCCGGCGATACGCGCACGCTCACGTATGCCGAGCTGCATCGCGAGGTTTGCGAGTTTGCCAACGTGCTGAAATCAATCGGCATCGTCGCCGGCGATCGGGTTTCCATCTATATGCCAATGGTCCCGGAGCTGGCAATCGCGATGCTGGCCTGCGCTCGCATCGGCGCGATCCATTCAGTGATTTTCGCGGGCTTTTCTGCGGAGGCCATCGCCGAGCGAAACCGCGATGCGCAAGCCAAGCTGCAATTAACGGCCGATTTCGGCTGGCGACGCGGCAAAGCGCTTCGATTAAAAGAAACCGTTGATGAGGCGCTTGCGAAAAGCCCCACGGTTAAGCATTGCATTGTTTTGCAGCGAAACTACGACACTGGCGGAGCCAGTGGCACCCAAGTCAATATGCAAGCTGGCCGCGACTTTTGGTGGCACGATTTGATGGAGGAGACGGTCTCCAATTGTCCGGCCACGCCGATGGACAGCGAAGCGCCGCTATACATCCTGTACACCAGCGGTTCCACCGGGAAACCCAAAGGGATCAAGCATACGACAGCCGGCTACAACCTCTTCGTCAAGAAAACCTTTCAATGGGTGTTCGATCATCGCGACGACGATATCTTCTGGTGCACGGCCGATTGCGGGTGGGTCACGGGGCATAGTTATGTGGTCTACGGCCCGCTTTCGGCCGGTGCGACCGTCGTAATGTACGAGGGCGCGCCGAATTATCCGGATGAAAGCCGCTTCTGGCAGCTCATCGAGAAATACAAAATCACGGTGTTCTACACAGCCCCCACGGCCATCCGCGCGTTTATCAAGTGGGGCGATCATCATGTTGCCAAACACGATCTATCGAGCCTGCGGCTGTTGGGCACGGTGGGCGAGGGCATCAACCCCGAAGCCTGGATGTGGTACCACCGCGTGATCGGCCGCGAGCGCTGCCCGATCGTCGACACTTGGTGGCAAACGGAGACCGGCGGCATCATGATGAGCCCGCTGCCCGGCGCCATCGCCACCAAGCCGGGAAGCTGCACCAAGCCGCTACCGGGCATCTTGCCCGCAATTGTTACTCCCAGCGGCAAGCCGGTGCCCGCGAACCAAGGCGGCTGGCTCACGATCACGCATCCTTGGCCCGGCATGCTCCGCGGCATCTGGAACGATGATGAGCGCTACAAGGAGGTGTATTGGAGCAAGGTGCCGGGCAAATATCTGGCCGGCGACAACGCACGCTGTGATGAGGATGGCTACTACTGGATCATGGGCCGCATCGACGATGTGCTCAATGTGTCCGGCCATCGGCTGAGCACGATTGAGATCGAGAGTGCACTTGTGTCGCACCCCAAAGTGGCGGAAGCGGCGGCCGTTGGCCGGCCCGACGAGCTCAAAGGGGAGGCGGTAGCGGTCTTCGTCACGCTTCGCAGCGGTGAGGCATCCGACGCCTTGCGCGAAGAGCTCAAAAAACACGTCCGCCATGAAATCGGCGCGCTGGCTCAGCCCGACGACATCCGATTTACCGCTGCCCTGCCTAAAACCCGCAGCGGCAAGATCATGCGCCGCCTGCTGCGCGACATCGCATCGGGGAAAGAAACTGTCGGCGACACCACCACGCTGGAAGACTATAGTGTGCTGGCCAAGCTGCGCGAGGAAGAGGAGTACTCAGGCAAGTATGGCAGCCGAAATTCACAATCCGAAGGATGCCGCCGCCGGCGAGGCCTGGGAAGAGTTCATCGCTGGCGCCGTTTATCCCGAGCCGGCGGCGAAGGCCCGCGAGGATTATCGCAACTACGATAACCCGGCCCGCGAGACCGTGCGCGAGTTCTATCGCCAGAACCACCGCCATCAGACGTACGACTTCGTGCGCGCGAAGAAAC
>DASXWB010000788.1:0-11036 GCA_036503915.1 Lacipirellulaceae bacterium
TTTGACTCGGACTTTCTAACTGCCCTGGCGCGACCTCGAGGTCGTCAAGCACGAACGACGCGGTTTCATCCAGCGGCGCGGGAGCCGGAGGTGCCGAGGCGCCGCCGCGCTGCTGAATCCCTGAACCCGGCACTTGCGGCTCGACGAAGTGCTTTGTGGCGCCTTCATCGCGCCATGGGCGCAACAGCTCGACGACCGCGGCCGCCGTCGGCGTGCGCGTGTCGGGGTTTTTGTCCATCATCTCGGCAATCGCGTCGCAGAAACCGTCCGGCAAATTGGGATTGAAGTGCAACGGGTTGAGTGGCGTTTCCTCCAAATGGCGGCGAATCTTTTCCGCCGTCGTGCCGCCTGGGAACGGCACCTTGCCCGTCACCGCGTAATACAACGTGCAACCCAGTGAGTACACATCGCTTACGGGCAGAATCTTGCCCGGCCGCCGAATCGTTTCAGGTGCCAGGTAATCGGCGGTTCCAACCAGCGAAGCGGTTTTGCCCGCGGGCTTATCAGCTTCGAGCTCATCCATCAGGAACCAGGCCAGGCCAAGGTCGGTGATCTTCGTGCGGCCGTCGGGCGTCACGAGCAGGTTGCCCGGCTTAACGTCGCGATGCACCAGTCCGCGGCGGTGCGCATAATGCAGCCCTTCGGCCGCTTGCGAGACGATGGTCGCCGCGATCGGATACTCCAGCGGACCGTTTCGGCGAACCAGCTTCCGTAAGTCGGTTCCCGGCACGTATTCGGTGACAAAGAAATATGTGTCACCCTCGTAATCGGCGTACGAAACACGCACCAGGTTCGGGTGATCGAGCTGGGCCTGAGCGCGAATCTCGCGCTGAAAGGCCGCCACTGCTTCCGGCGTGCTCTTGCTTTTGGGCAGCACCTTGATCGCCTCAACGCGGCCCAGCAGCTTGTGCTCCGCTTTGAACACATGCCCCATGCCGCCCTGGCCGATCGCGTTGACGATGCGATATGGACCGAGCGTGAACTTCGTTCGCCCCTCTTTTAATTGCTCGACTTGCCAGCGGTTCAAATATCCAAGGTCGACCAGACGCTGGCCGAGAATTTCGTCGCTAATCTGGTCAATCGTGAGCGTCGACCCCGCGCGCTCTGCCATCAGGCCGCTGAGCGCATCATCCAGTTGCTGCTGAGAGAGAAGTCCGCTGGCCAGAGCCGCGGTGCGCAGCACGGACTGAGTTGTGTGAGACGTCATACCAACCACCGACCTCCCTTTGACGTCCTACAGCGCCGCAAACCGCGGCCGCCTAAAATCTACCGCCGGGACTTGGTCGCGCCAAGCATGCCGCCGCATCCATTCGCGGCTTAGCGCGACGTTTCGATTAGCGACATCCACGCTTCGGGAAACGGAGCCTCAAGCTCTAATTGCATCTTACTCACGGGGTGCCGGGCGACCAGCCGCCGCGCATGCAGAGCAATTCCCTGCGGAAATCGACGCGTGCTGCCGTATTTTCGATCTCCCAAAATCGGAAAGCCAGCCCGCGATAGCTGCACGCGAATCTGGTGCTTCCGGCCCGTGTGCGGACGAACTTCCAACAAGCTCGCGGAACGATCGCGCAGCCGCGGTTCGCCTGGCAACAAGCCGAGCGTGCGATAGTGAAGTTCAGCGATTTGCGAGCCAGGCGCTGACGCCGCGGCGGCATGCACGCGACGATGTCGTTCGTCTTTTCGCAAGTAGTCGATGAGCTGCCCGTCGCGCGGTTCGATTTTACCTTCCACGATGGCCCAATAGATTTTTTCAACGTCGCGTTCTCGAAATTGCTTCGCCAAACGGGCCGCCGCTTTCGACGTCCTCGCCAAAAGCACGACGCCCGTCACCGGTGCGTCGAGCCGGCTGACAATACCTAGAAAAACGTTTCCCGGTTTTGAGTATTTCCTGCGAATGTACTCCTTCGCGGCGCTGAGGAGCGACGGCCGATCGTCGGCCACACCCATCGTCGGCAGCATTGCCGGCTTGTTGACGGCCAGCAGATGATTGTCTTCGTAAAGCACTTCGAGCATGAGTTACTCGCCGCGCGCCTCGTACCGGCTACAATAAGGACCGCAACGACAACTTACCAACGGCCGTTAGCAAATGACACTGCCCCAGCCCTCAGCCCCGAGCCTCCAGCCGCTAGTGCTCGCCAGCAGCTCGCCGCGTCGACGCGAACTATTGGCCGAGGCCGGCTACGAATTCACGGTAGTGCCCCCTCCGCCCGACATCGAGTGCGGCGTTTGCAGCGAATCGGGGCCCGCCGGTCTGGTGACGGAGCTGGCGTTTCGCAAGGCGCAGAGGGTGCTGGGGTTGTTTCAGGATGAGGCGGACTGCCGGGAGCCGACCATCGCTTCGCGATGGAGCTCGCGCCCCGGCTCGCATGCCCCCATCGTTCTCGCCGCCGACACCGTGGCCGAATGCGACGGGTTTATATTGGGCAAACCGCACGATGAGGAGGACGCCCGGGCGATGCTTCGGCAGCTGAGCGGCCGCGAGCACCGCGTGCTCACGGGACTGTGCTTGTGGCGACTCGGCGCTTCCGAACCGTTGGTGCAAGTCGCCGTGACGACGCTTCGAATGGATCCGCTTTCCAGGGCGCAGCTTGACGAGTATCTGGCGAGCGGCCAGTGGGAAGGCAAAGCCGGCGCGTTCGGGTATCAGGATCGTCTGGGCTGGGTGCATATTGTCGAGGGCAGCGAATCGAACGTCGTCGGTTTGCCCATGGAGTTGCTGGCCGAACTGCTTGCCCAGATTCAATCCGCTTGAGGTTTTTGCATCACGCGCGATTTAACTCCAAAAAAACCACCTTGCCGTGCCGCCTCGAAATCGCGAAAGTTGAACTATGAAGCTTCGCGTCGGTGTTGTGGGAGTCGGGCAGGCCTGGGAAACGCGCCATGCGCCGGCCCTGCGCGCCCTGGCCGATCGCTTCGAAGTCCGCGCCTTTTGCGATCCGGTAGCTCACCGCGCCGCGGAGATCGCCCAGCGCTGGCCGGCGCGAACCTGCGACGGCTTCCGTGCTCTGGCCTCCAGCCCCGACATCGATGCGCTGCTGTTGCTCTCGGCACGCTGGTACGGCGCGCTCCCTATCTTTGCCGCGTGCGACGCCGGTAAGGCGATCTACTGTTCCGCCGCCCTGGATCTGGACACGAGCGCAGCGGCCGAAGTGCGCCATCGCGTGCAGCAGGCCGGAGTGGCGTTCATGGCAGAATTTCCCTGCCGGCTCGCGCCGGCCACGCTGCGGCTCAAGGAGTTGATCGCCACGCGCTTGGGACTGCCCCGCTTACTGTTCTGCAACCGCCGTTTCACCTCACGTGCCGAAGACGGCCGGTCGTTCTACACCGCCGATATGCGTCAATTGATCGAGATGGTCGACTGGTGCCGCGACGTGGTGGGCAGCGAAGCCACAAGTGTGGTCGGCGCTGCGCACGCGTCGGCGCCGCTTGGCTGTGCCGAGCGCCACGAAGCAGCTCCCAAAGACTACCTCGTTATGACGCTTGATTTCGCGCCGCAGGACGATGTCGGCAAGGGACCCGTCGCGCAAATCGCCTGCGGCAGCTACGTCGCTCCTCAATGGCATGAGGCGGCGTCCTTTCGCCGCCCAGCCGACTTGCAAGTGGTCTGCCAGCGCGGCATTGCCTTTCTCGATCTGCCCCACACGCTCGTGTGGTTCGACGAGGGCGGGCAGCATTCGGAATTGCTGGATCACGATCGTCCGGTTGGTGAGCAGCTGTTCCTGCACTTCCATCGCCAGGTGAACAGCCTCGTGCTGAAAACATCCAGCTTGGAAGACGCCTACCGCGCGCTGGCCATCGTCAACAAGGCGCAAGAAAGCTACGCCAAGGGCTGCCGGTTGGAACTCGATTGAAGTTTTCGCCGCGTTGACCGGTCCACGGCTTCCCCATTAAAATCGTCGAATGCGGCGTTTTTTGCCTGCCCGTGCGGTTGTGAAATTCGCGTACACACCCATCGTGCGTCTTCATGTCTACCATCGCCGAAAGCGTCGAACAGACCTCGATCAACACGATCCGCACGCTGGCGATGGACGCGGTCGAGGCGGCCAACAGCGGTCATCCGGGCACGCCGATGGCGCTGGCGCCCGTGGCATATCAATTGTGGACTCAGCATCTTCGATACGATCCCACGGCGCCGCTCTGGCCCAATCGTGATCGCTACATTCTTTCCGCCGGCCATGCCTCAATGCTGCTGTACGCGCTGATCCACCTGGCCGGCGTGCGCGAAGTCAGTGAGAACGGGGAGGTCACGGATCAGCCCGCGCTGCCGCTTGAAGAGATTCGAAACTTTCGCCAATTTGGCAGCCGCACGCCCGGCCATCCCGAGATCAAGCACACCACCGGCGTGGAAACAACGACCGGCCCACTAGGCCAGGGTTGCGGCAATAGCGTGGGCATGGCAATCGCCGGGCGCTGGCTGGCCGCGCGCTATAACAAGCCGGGCTTCCCGTTGTTCGACTATCGCGTTTGGGTCCAATGCAGCGATGGCGATTTGATGGAAGGCGTCGCCAATGAAGCTGCCTCGCTGGCCGGCCACTTGAAGCTCGATAATCTATGCTGGATCTACGACGACAACCACATCACGATCGAAGGCCGCACCGACCTTGCGTTCAGCGAGGAGGTCGCTACTCGGTTCCGCGGGCTGGGGTGGCATGTGTTGGCAGTCGAGGATGCAAACAATTTGGCCGCGCTCGACTCCGCCTATCGCAAAGTTCTCAAGCACGAGGGCGGCCCCACGCTGATCATCGTCAAAAGCGTCATCGCCTACGGCGCGCCGACAAAGGCCAACACGGCCGAGGCACATGGCGCCGCACTGGGCGCGAAAGAAATTGCCGCGACGAAGACCGCTTACGGCTGGCCTGCGGACGCACAATTCCTCGTCCCACACGAAGTGCCCGAGCACTTTCGTGCCACGCTCGGCGAACGCGGCCGCACGGCGCGCGAAGCGTGGGAAAAAATGTTTCGAGAATACGAGCGGAAGCATTCGGACTTGGCCGCTGAATTGAAACTCATCCAATCGAACAAGCTGCCGCCAGGCTGGCAGGACGCGATGCCAACGTTCGATGCCGATGCCAAAGGCATGGCCACGCGCGTTTCAAGCGGCAAAGTACTCAACGCGTTCGCCAAGCGCATCCCCTGGCTCCTCGGCGGCTCGGCCGATCTGGCACCTTCGACGAAAACGTTGCTGACGTTCGATGAAGCCCACGGCGACTTCTCCGCCGACAATCGCCTCGGCCGTAACCTGCGCTTCGGCGTGCGCGAGCATGCGATGGCCGCCTCGGTGAACGGAATGGTCCTGTGCGGCCTCAAGGCTTACGGCGCGACGTTCTTCGTCTTCACGGATTACTGCCGGCCGTCGTTGCGGCTGGCGGCGATCATGGGCGTGCCTACGATCATGGTGATGACGCACGACTCGATCGGCGTCGGCGAGGACGGGCCCACGCACCAGCCGATCGAGCACCTGGCTGCCTGCCGCGCGATACCACGGATGCTCGTGTTGCGGCCGGCCGACGCGAACGAAGTTGCCGTCGCATGGAAGATCGCACTCGCGCAAACTGAGCGGCCGGTGCTATTGGTCCTCACGCGGCAGGATGTGCCCACGTTGGACCGGAAGAAGTATTCCTCCGCGGCGGGCGCCGAGCGCGGCGGCTATATCCTGGCAGATGCGGCTAACAAAAACGCGCCGCCAGACGTTATTCTCATGTCTACCGGCAGCGACGTGCAGCTCGCGATTGCGGCCCACGAGCAACTTGTCGCCGATGGGATCAAGAGTCGCGTCGTCAGCTTGCCGTCGTTCGAACTATTCGACGCGCAGCCGGCCGCCTATCGCGACGAAGTGCTGCCGCCGCCGGTGACGGCGCGCGTCGCAATCGAGGCGGGTGTCCGCCAATGTTGGGACAAATATCTCGGTTCCGGTGGCGCGTTTGTGGGACTCGATACCTACGGCGCCTCCGCGCCCTATCCGGCGATTTACAAGCACCGCGGCCTTACCGCCGATGCCACGGTCGCCAAGGCCCGCGAGTTGTGCGGCCGCAAAGCGTAGCCTTGCTTTCTTGCACGCTGGCGAAGCTGACTCGATAATATCGTTATGCAAAGCACACGAACCTTCGCCGCCGCCGCGCTATTGCTACTGGCGACTACTTACCCAATCCGCGCCGCGGAGTTCCTCAAATACTTGCCGGGAGACACGCTGGGCTTCGTCCTGGCGCGCAATCTTGATGCAGTTGACCGCAAGGTTCTAGACTTAATCGCGAACCTGAAACTCATTTACCATCCCGAAGTGATGGCGATGAGCCCCCTTGCCATCCTACAGGGCGGAATGGGCATTCGTGAGGGCCTCGACACGAGCGGCGATTTCTTGCTCGCCGTTCTGCCACAGCAAGAAGGCAGCGACTGGCCGCAATTCTGCGTCTGGTTGCCCGTGTCTGATTATGATCGATTCGTCGCCGCTTTGGGCGGCTCGACCGCGCAGAAGATCACGGCGGTCTCGGTTGCCGGCATAGATTTGCTGGTTGCCAAGCAGGGAAAGTGGGCGCTCGTGATGGATCCCGACCAGCGTCTGCGCATGGAGCAGATGCTGGACGCCGCACCGGCGCCGCCGCATACATTGAAGTCGATGGACTGGATCGACACGCAAGATCTGGCCGTCATCGCGCTCTCATCCGGCGTGCGTGATGTGCTGGCGTGGGCCAATGCGAATGACGGCGCCCACTCGGCAGATCAGGCTCAGGCGGAAATCGGCGATGACGACTTTTTCACCGAGCCGGGTGAGTCGGCGCCACCACGGGCATCGGGCTCTCAATCGCCGGCGCCCATTGTAACGAAGATCCAACTGGCGCTGCGTTATTGGCTGTCGCTCTCACCCAAGGCTTCGCAGTGGATGCACGAAGCCGAGGCGATTTGCGTTGGGCTGCGTTTCGATGACGAGCGCAACGGCATCGCAGGCGTACGCGTGGTCTTGAACGCGAATTCGGAGCTCGCCGCGACGAATCGAGAGTTCTACGGAGAATCATTGCCGGCTCTGCATCAAGGCGGTGATTTTATCGTCACCGCCGATGGCGTTCTGCCACGCGCACTTCAGTCGGCCGTCGTGAGCGCGTACGTGCGCTCGATCATCGATGAAATGAAAACCGGGGAGCAGCTCGATATTGACGATGCGACGCTGGAGCGGTTTTATCAAGAGGTCGATAAAGCGACCGACATGGTGCAAGCCTTCGCCGTTTTAGCAATGCCGGGCAAAGAGCAGGACGGCGTGTACACCAACAATTTTGCGGCCGTTCGCGTGACGTCAGCCGACGCGTTCGTTGATCACGCCGGCGAGGTCATGCGGCTTTGGAACCAGATGAATCGCGAAGCGCGGCGCGGCACGCAATTGATCTTTGACGTCGACGAAATGTCCATCGGCGAGCGCGCGGCCAGAGAGTATTCAATCGATATCGCTGCCGCCGACGGGGGGCCCGCTTTGCCGGAAATTCGCCAGGCAATGGAGAAGCTTTTTGGCCCCGGTGGAAAGTTGCGTTTCTTCATCGTCCCCGTCGATGATCAAACGGTGCTGCTCGCGGCCGCAACGCCGGAGCAGATTGAATCGATCCTCCAGGCGCTCGACGTCAAACAGCCCAATGATTGGGACCGCGATCCGCTCGGCCCGGCGAATCGATTGCTGCCTCGAGAAGCCGATTGGCGCGTGTTTTTCAGCCCGAACGGCTATACCAAATGGCACGCACGGAAAATGAACGCGATCACCGGGCCCGTCTTCGGCGGCCCAGTCGTCAAGGAATTCCCAGCCTCGCCTCCAATCGGCGCCGCCGGCGGCGTGAATGAACGCGAGTTGTGGGCCGATTTCGGGGTGCCCTCCCAGACGATTGATGCTCTTGGCACGTATCGTCAGCCCAAGGGTATCCGGATACAACGTTAGACGGAGCAGAGTGGCACGAATCTCCGACTCGTGACTCACGACTCGGTGAGTTGTGCCAGATTGCCGCGCAGCCCGACCAAACGCGGCGCGGCCCCGTCAGCAAACATCGCGGCCAATAAATCACTCGCCGTGGCGCCCGCGACCTCAGGCACCGGAATCGCAACAAGATTGGCGAGCGTGCCGGGTGCAATCCGGCCGACTTCGTTCTCGCGTCCCAAGGCCAGCGCCCCAGCCAACGTGCCCATGCGCAAGATGTCGTGCGGATCGAGTTGCGGATGCAACCGGGCAACATGCCTCATTTCCGCAAGCAAGTCGAGATCCGGCGTCGACGCCCGGCTATCGGTGCCCAGGGCGACTCGCACTCCGTTGGCCAACAGCTGCGACAGCTGAAACGGCGGATGAAAAAAATAGCTGTGCGTCCGCGGACAATGGATGAGCGACATGCGCTCGGAGTTCGCCGCTAGAAATGCGCATTCTTCTTCGTCGAGATAGTTGCCATGGATCACCAGCGCCCGCGGCGCCTCGGCCAGCATGCGCAGATAATCCAGCGGCCGGCTGCCGTGCGGAATCGCAGCGTCATCCCACATGCTTCGCTCATCAAGCAGCTCTTGAAAGCGGCCCGTTCCCGATTCGAGCAACTCAAGCTCGTCGGCGCTTTCAGCAAGATGCATCGCAACCGGAAAGCCTCGCCCGCGCGCCATTCCAACCAACTGCTTCAACAGCTCTGGCGACACCGTGTAAGGGGTGTGAGGGCTTACGCCAAGCCATATGCGATTAATGGTGCGATCGAATTGGTGAATCCGCTCGATCGTGGCGACTAGCGCCGACTGCGCGCGGGCGCGTGAAAATCCAATTACCTCAACAAATGCGGTCACATCGGCTTCGCCATAGGCTGGTGAAGCATTGCCGGCCAAGATTTCGCCGATAGTCGTGACGCCATGCCGAATGCTTTCGCGCAATCCGGCTGCAATGGCCTCGTCTCCCGAATCGTCGGACCGCCCGCGCTCCGCGATCACCAATCGAATCCAATCGGCAAGCGGCATTCCGGGCGCGCCGAGCGGCCGCGAAAGATGGCTGAACTCCAGGTGAGTGTGCGCATTGACCAGCCCCGGCAACAGCGCGACTGCGCCTAAATCGATCACTTCACCCGAGGGCGCATTCGCGCCGACGGCGACGATTCGCTTGCCGTCGATTGTCACGAAGCCATGCTCAATCGGCGGCCGGTCGACCGGAAAAATGATTCTCGCTTGCAAAGAGACGGCCATAAATAACTAAGTGCTTCCGACGTCGACTCCTCCGACAGCCCCCGGCTTTGCCGGGGGTTTGATCCTGCGCGGTGGAACACTTTCGAGAAGCACCCCGGGCAAAGCCGGGGGCTGAAATATTTCCCAGGATAACGGCAATCCTATTCCGCGCCGCCCGGAACGGTGCCAGCCAGCGGTGGATGCGGTTGCCGGGCTCGCGCGTCGCTGATTTGCTCTTCGCGCGTCGCCTGATATGGCAATCGGTTGAACCAGGCAAGCACCGCTAATGCCCCGAGTGCGCATCCCGCGACAACCGGCCAGTTGTACACGATTTGATCGGCCGACGGCTGATGAAACAACGATCCCAATGCCGGCTTGGTCTGGGCCATTTCGGGCAGCTTGAGTGCCGCGAACATCAGGCCGTTGTACGCCAGATGAAATACCATGCACGGCACGAGGCTGCCGGTTTGAACGGCCAGATAGCCCAGCACCAGGCCCAGGGCGGCTGCAGACATTGACTGCTGGATGACCATCGTGTGAGCGATGCCGAAGAACACGGCGCTCAGGCCAATCGCCCACCACTTGCTGCCCAAGTGCCGCAAACCCGAAAGCACATAGCCGCGAAAGGCCAGCTCCTCGCAGATCGCCGGCAGCACGGCCATCAGCACGAACGGCAGCCAGGGCCACGGGGCCGTCTGAAATAGCTGCGCAAACGCTTCCATGCCGTGGAGCGCCTCGGGCCGAATTGGATACAGCTCGCGAACCCAATGCACCAGCTGCAATCCAACCGGGTGCATCAGTGCCGCGAGCACAAGCGCCATGCCGACAGCCGCCGCGCTCGGCGCGCGATCGAGCAAAAGCGTTTTGAGCGGCTTTCCTGCCAGCAAAAGCGTCATCAACAGCGCGGGCAGCGCGATGCACACGACCTGGCTGATAAACAATATCAGCACGAAGTATCGGAATGTGGGAGCCTCGGGCGGATGCGCGGCAATCGCCAGGTTCGTAAAAAACTGCACGACGTAAATCAGCACGACCCCGAAGATCGCCTCGGCAAGCGACGGCGTGTCGCGCCGATCGCGCACCAAGTGCACGATCCAGCGGCGAAGATCCAGCCGCTCGCTTTCGCCTAAGAGCACCGACTCCTGGTTGAATTGATAAACGGCCCAACGGATCGCCAAGAGGCAGCAGACGAAAGTCACTGCGCACACCGGCAGCAAGTAGCGCAGCAATTCAGCATAGTCGCCTTGCACCAGGCTCCGCAGCAGGAGCACGACGCCCGTCACCGGGATCAAGCTGTTGCCCAAGTCCAGTTCGGCGCCGGGCGCCATCGGCAGCATCATGAGCGGCATTATCACCAGCAGCAGCGGCATCAAGTAGTACTGGCCTTCTTTCGTGCTGCGCGCAAATGCGGCACAGGCCAGGCAGAGCGCACTGAACAACGCCGACATCGGCACCAGCGCGATCACCAGCCACAGAACCGACGTCAGCGGCGGCAAATCGAGCCCCGTCGCGGCATCCGTCCCGGGCATGTCCTTCAATTGGGAAATAACGTGGCGGGCCGTGACGCCAATGCTGGCCAGGTTCAGCACCGCGGTCGCGCAACTGAACGTCATCACCGTCAGCAGCTTGCCCCACACGATTTCGCTGCGCAGAGCCGGGCTGGAGAGCAGGGTTTCCAGCGTGCCGCGCTCCTTTTCGCCCGCGCAAAGATCGACTGCCGGGTAAAACGCACCCGTGAGAGCCCAAATAAACAGCACGAACGGCAGTATCTTCGACCAAACCAGGGCTTGCTGCTGATGCCGCTCGGCCACGTCGCGCGGCTTTAGCTCAAACGGCTTGGCCACGTTGGCCGGCACCCGGCTGGCCAGCAGATTCTCGTT
>DASXWB010000789.1:0-7991 GCA_036503915.1 Lacipirellulaceae bacterium
GCAACAACACCAATATCCGTGCCAAGATGAGTAGGCTACCCATTATATGCGACTATGGGTCAGCACTGCTTCAGCTCCGTACACTTGCCACCGTCAAAATACTACAAATTGTCACATCTGAAGGGATTAGCCCGAACTTAACTTGCATTGCAAACGCGTAGCGGAACATTGACCGGCCCATCCAAAAAAACCACCCGCCAACATAACATGTCAGCGGGTGGTGCGAAGGGTGGCTAAAGGGGCTCGAACCCTTGACCTCCAGAGCCACAATCTGGCGCTCTATCCAACTGAGCTATAGCCACCGTGGGCGGAGTGAGTAGGTGAGTACGTGAGTCGGTGAGTAAGTTACTGCATCAGTCCTTACTCACTTGCTCACCTACTCACTTACTCACCTTACTTTGGCTTGCGCGCGAGCAACGCGAACGTTACCGCCACACCGGCCATGAAGCCGGCGAAGCCGGCGAGCCAAAATCCGGACACTTCGAATTGCGTGATATGGGAAAGAATTTCGCTCATGTCAAACTCATCGGGCGTTGGATGGATTTCATTCAATAAAATACCGCTTGCCGCTCGTTACGGCAAGCTCTCGATGTAGCGGCGATATTCGGCGTCCAGCTCGTCGTAGCTGCCGCCCGTGGCATGGCGGAGCGACTGTTCGCTATCGCGGTCGACGTAGACCTCCTTCAAATAGCGTACCAGCGGCTCGCGATAGCGGCCATCCTGGGCGTCCATTAAAAAAGCGGCGAGGCCGGCCGACTGGCTGTACAGCTTGGCGATCTCCGGATGCTGCTGGACATCGGTCTTTCCCATGCGCACTAGCTCGTCGAGCGGGATATAAAATCCGTCTTGCAACCGGCTGCGGGCCGCGGGCAGCCGGCCGGCGTCCGATTCGCCCACGGTGAAATAAAGACCGGCCACTGGATCGGCATGTTCGGTGAGCGTTTCAAAATACGTGGCCACGCCTTCAATGATCCAGAAATTCCCATCGCGGCCGATTTGACGAGCCGCCGGGCGCGACTCCTGAAATAGCTGGTGCACCGCTTCGTGGTACAGCGTGCCCGCATCTTGCTCCTCGCCGGCGAAGAAGTGGGCCTCGCTGTCCGCATCAAAATAAATGCCCAGGGTTTCGGCAATGCGCGGCTGGCGGCGGCGCAGCGCGTCGGCATATTCCTCATGGTCGCGATGGTAATACACCCGGAACGGCCGGATTTGACGGCGCGGCTCGCGCTCGCCGGCGAACAGGCGGCGGACTTCATTTTCGGAGAGATAGAAGCCGGCGAACAGTTGCCGCCAAATTTGATGCAGCCGCTCCAGCCGCGCGGCCAGCTCGGCGGCCGCGTCGAGGCTGTGGTTCGTCGTCACGAGAAAATGGTCCGTCCGAACCTGCCAGCCATTCTTCATTTGAGTGCGCCGCGCGGAGTCTGCCTCGGCGCTCATCCAGCGGCTGCCCACGAGGCGCTCGCCCGCCTCATAGCGCGGAATAGCTTCCGCGGCGACCCAACCGAAATAGGGATGCCAAATGTTGCCGGCCTCCGCCATGCGCACCCCGTAGCTCGTCAGCCACTGTCCGTCGAGCTGCTCGTAGCCAAGCACGCGGCGCGCCTCGCTATGGTTCGGATTTTCACGCACCGCTTCGGTGGCCCATTGAAAAGCGAGCGACAATTGCCCGGCATCGGCGGCCTTCTTAGCCAAATCGAACAAGGCGTCGGCATACTTGCGGCGGTCTTCACTAAGGGGCGCGCCGTCGTCGAATGCGGGCGTGTAATGATCCGACGCGATGAACAGCAACGATCCGCTCGCTGGTTGCTCGGGCCGCCAACCGGCCGGCGCCTCGTCAAACTTCGCGCGAAGACGCTGGTAATCAGCGTGCAACTTCGACGCCGCATCGTCGGCGGCCCATGCGGCCGGCGCGAACAGAACGGCTGCCAGGCATATCGCCGCGCACAACCGTCGATTGGAGAGAGTGTACCGTGCCAAGTGGAAGTTGACCTCGCACAGGTTACAAGATGTCGCTTGGGGTCAAATCGCGCTGCGCATGATGGCGTATCGTGTAGACAATGACTTCATCACCCCGGACCTCGAAAACCGCCCGATGAGTTGGTTTGCTACCAAGTCCGTAATGAAGCTCTCGAAGAACAATGCCGAAAACATCATTTTCCCGCGCCACGCCGCATCTCTCGGGGTTTTCGATCAATGAGGCAAGCGCCTGCTCAAATCCCTCAAGCCAGTAAAATGCCTGCTCTGCGGATCGGTTCTCGGACCACCAAAGCGCCTGTTCCAATAGTTGACGTTGCGCCCGCGGCAAAATCGTTACGCGGTACTTCACGACCTGGAGCTTAATTGTCGCCTAATATCTGCCATGGCTTCGTGCAAGGGCTTACCAAGCCCTTGTTCGTAATCGATCATGCCTTGGCGAATATCGGCAATCGTGGCGTGGCAATCACTCAATGAATGGAGAGCAGCTTGCAAAACTTCGTCCTCCGACGCATACATCCCAGTCGCCATATTTTGATCGATAAGCTGCTTAATCTCGGCGGGAAACGCGTATGGCATAATGTAGCCCTTTTGCACAATCGACATTCAAACGCATCGGCGCGCCCAGCGAAGTCGACGCGTGTTGGTTATTTCTCTCCATAGATTATACCACAACGACCAAAGATTGCTCACACCGCTAACGCCGGGCTTCTGTTATTGCTGTTAAGGCTGTGCATCGAAAAAGTCGTTCACCATCGGGACGATGACCCTCATGCGCTCCAACGCCAAAGCGCATCTTAGCCACAACGTGGCGCCCCTATTTCAGCCCAGGCCAACGGCCTGGGGTTGGGCGCCAAACCTTGCCCCGAAACCCCAACGGGGCGACACTAAATACCGACGATCGGCGGCCGGCGGTCGCTCAACCACCTTTCGAATCACGAGGACCGCGACGCCCGCCCGGTCCGCTGCAGCCTCAACCACGAACCGCCGCCTCAATGGCAGCGATGTCGATCTTTTTCATCTGCATCATCGCATCGAAGGCGCGCTTGGCGGCGGCAGTATCGGGACCGGTGACCGCTTTCGTCAGAGCGATCGGCGTAATCTGCCAGGACAATCCCCATTTGTCCGTGCACCAGCCGCACGCGTTCTCCTGGCCGCCGCCCGCGACGATTGCGTTCCAGTAACGATCCGTTTCGGCCTGGTCGGCGGTTGCGACCTGAAACGAGAATGCCCAGTTGTGCTTGACCGCCGGTCCGCCGTTGAGCCCGATGCACGGAATGCCCATCACGGTAAACTCAACGGTCAACACGTCCCCTTTCTTCCCCGACGGGAAGTCTCCCGGCGCGCGGTGCACCGCGCCGACGGACGAATCGGGAAAGGTCTTGGCGTAAAACCGCGCCGCTTCCTCGGCGTCGCCGTCGTACCAAAGGCAAATCGTGTTCTTTGCTTGCTTCATCCTGTCACTTCTCCCTGCTGATGAGCCACCCGAAACCGGAGTCAACGATGTAATCGCAGTCGAAGGCCATCGGCTCGGCCAACATTTCCGCGTCAATGTGCGGCTAGATCCGTACCATTCCGGCGCTGCTTCACTGTGCTTCGCACAGGCGGGATAACACCAAAGCTCAGTTGCCCGCCGAACTAAGTGACGGGATTGCACGAAGTATCAGTTGCCCGCCGTCGTAGCCGGCCATGCAGCCGACTTACTTCAATCGCCTAAGCTCAGCATACTCGTCGCCTAGCGATACCTTCACATTCCACATTGCTTCAGTTACGGCGCTATCGTCATAATCTGACTTTCTGATCAGGGAGAGCAACTCCGGCCAAAATTCGGCCGCACGTTCTGGATGTGCCTTACTCCACGCAATCCAAAACTGTTTCTGCGACGTGAATTCGCGATGGAATCCAGTGAACCCGTCTTTCCATTGATCGTTCCAATGGTTTGCGAGTATCCAGCGAGGCGAATCCGTCTGTTGAGGTGACCAGTAGTTGTTGTCGATTAAGAATTGAGCGAGATTATTTCTGTGGACACGATAACGAGACCGGTAGATCGGCACCCCGATGAGAGGCAATAACAACTCCCTTTGGGTTCGATAGTCCAGCGTATCCGGCGAGAAAGATGCGCGGGCGCCGCGGCCCCAAAGTACTGCGCTTCCGTAAGCAAGAGCGGCAACGCATCCGACAGCAAAGATCCATCGCAAAAGTGACTGGAACATAGGGACCTACGCCAAAGCTCAGTTGCCCGCCGAACTAAGTGGCGGGATTGCACGCAGTATAAACGCCGCGAAAGAAAATCCAAACCGCCCGAACGACCGGCGAGTCAACTGTCGAAGACCGGCTGTGGCGCGCCAGCGAATAGTTCGAATGTCGGATCGACCAGCAACCAACGTTACCAACTCATTTCGCACTTCGGCAAATGCTGTTTCAAAGTCTTCACGCCATCGCCCGTCACGGCTGTATTGCTCAACGCCAACCATTCCAGATTCGTAAGTGGCTTTAAATGGACTAAACCACCATCCGAGACGGACGTCTGCGAAAGCGCAAGTTCGCGTAATTGTATCAGCGTGCTGAGATTTGCTAGACCTTGGTCTGTTATCGAGGTACCACGCAGATCAAGGCGACGCAGTTTCTTGAGCGACCCGAGAGTTTGCAAACCAGCATCGGTAACACCCGGACAATGCAAGATATGTAGCGACCTTAAATCGGGAAACTCGTCAAGGCGCTGGATGGTCACGTCGGTAATCGGTAGCTCGGAAAACACCAGTCCAGGCGGGCGTGGCAATCCCTGTGACCGGAGCGAGTCGACGAATTCAGCGAACATCGCGTCATCGAGAACGCGATGACTTGGTTTGTCGAAGAAAGCCTCCACGACGCTGACAAAATACTCTTCACCGAGCCGACGACGAATCCAATTCGGGCCGGGAAGCACCGGCGAGAACTCCATATTTGGAAATCGAATCGTTCTCTCCGTTCCATTCGTGAAGTCAAGGTTGTGGTAGTTTTCACCGCCGTAGCTTTGAATCAACGCGATGAGTTGACGCTGTTTGCGGGCGTCGTTAGCCCGCCTACCGCCAAAAGCAAGTAATACGGCGAGAATCGCCACGAGCACAAATAAGTGGCGCAGGCTGAATCGAAACCGACGCATGCAGGCTCCGATCTACAATGCAACGTTCAGCGACTTCTATCGTGCGAACACAAAGCTCCGTTGCCCGCCCTCGAAATGAAAGCGGATTGCACGCAATATAGGCGCTACTAACGAAAAACGCCAAACCGACTGCATTGCCGGCTGGCTGACCACGACGAAGGCGGAAGAGGGCCGCAAAAATCCCCTGAGAAGAAAGTCAAGCACGTTCGCCGCGCTCACGCTGCGCCAACATGACACTCACGGCCAAATAGGTGTTAGCTTGCTCGAATTCTTGGACAGTCACTTTTGGCAAACTTGCGGCTTTGTTCGCATGCTCACTTGTCATGCTTACCAGATTGCCGTCCTTGTCGAGATCAACGTAGATGTTCTCGCTGATCTCCCGTGTCTCCTCGACGAGTCGGTTGGAAAATTCGAGCAGCGCTGTGTCAGTTTCTGGAAAATACTTGACGGTCATGGCGTGAAGTTCCGATCAAAAAAAGCGTTGTGCACCGTTTCGCCGTCCTCTAGCAGAATAACTCGCAAATATCTCGATTCGGCGTCAATTTACGCCCACCGTCGAATTCGGCCATCGGATTGAACCTGCTCGCGAATCGGATGCTCTACGGCGGACATGATCCATTCATCAAGTATACGTGCGCTCGGGCCTTGTCCTGATGTGCCGAAAGTATTCCGTCGTCTTCAACTCACTTCTCTCGAACGGAATGTTACTTGGATGTTTCCTTGGTCAGCGGCACAAGGTAATACGTGGCGCCGTTAAAGTAGTGAGGAGCCAAGTCCGGCGGAATGCCCGATGGTTTTTGCAGAGAAGGAGCAATCGCCGATGGTGTCAGCGGAGAAGTAGGTGCCAGGAGGAGGTCTACGATTGGTCCTGCAGTGTTTGTCACCGGACGCTGGTATTGGAATAGAGTCTGGTCGAGTCTCTTTTCCAGCTCCGCAACTCGACTCTCGAGTGATGCAACCCTCTCGAGCAAATCAGGCGAATGATTTGCCGGCGCGTCGCTTCTGGCTGAGCTGGCATATATAAAGGCTACCCCGACGACAACAGCGCCGATAGAACACAACAATCCAGTTTGAAACTTGCCCATCGTGCACTCCTTTCTGGGTGCGGCCGAATTAAACTACGAGTGCCCAACATCACCCTCGAAACCAACTGCAGCGACTCGTTAGGGCGACCCTTGGCGTCATTCTCCATACCATTCAATATCGCACTGTGGATGTGCCTTTTCGAAAGCCAGAACCGCCTCGGTCGTGATCGGCCGATTTGCCGACAGGTCCGCCTCCGTTAGGTTCGGAAGCATTTCGAGATACTCGAAAACGTCGTTCGTGATTCTGGTCATCGATAGGCCAACGTCCGTAAGCCCCTTGCAATCGGCCAAGTGTCGTACGCCCGAGTTATCGACTCCGGTACTGTATACGTCTACGTGCTTGAGATTCGGATGGCGCGAAAGATACTTCATGCCCGCGCCAGTCACCTGCGTTCCTCGCAGGCCGAGGTCCGCTAGAGCAGGCATCGATTCCAATTGCTCAAGAAACTCATTCGAAAGAGAAGTCGCGTTAAGTTGTAAAAAGTATAACGTCCTGATCTTGGAAATCGTCGCGGCTGACTTGTTCGTAATGTTCGTGCTCTGCAACCACAGCTCCCGAAGTGGTAAATGATCGATTTGTCGAAGCCCCTCATCATCAATGTCTGCGTCGCTTAAGTCGAGTCGATGAAGTTCTGTCAGTGCGCCGATATGCGTGAGAAGCGCGTTGTCGGCTTTGCCATCGCGAAGATCGATCTTGTTCACGGTGCTGAAAACTTCTGGGCCGAACCATTTCACGAGGCGCGAGGGCTTGTCGATGCCCATTTGAATCTCGCCGCCGGCCTTTCGGATCGCGGCAAATGCAGCTTTGCGTTTTTGGGCGTAATGAGCGAACCAACCCATCGCGATCGCAACGCAGGTGAACACAATCAGAAGATTGCGAAGCGATATTCGAGGCCATCGTGTTCTGCCAGAGGTCACGAAATCGCACCCGCTATGCAAAAAGGCTTCGACACCCAGCCGCCGCCTAACTTCAAAGCTCAGTGGCCCGCCGTCGAACGAAAGCGGATCGAAGGAAGTATAAATGATACCGAATGAAAATGCTTAACCGCCCGATGGGCCAGCGGGTGTCGCCGCGGCGACCAGCGACTTGTTAGGCCTGTCGATGGTTTTCAGACTGACCGATCCGAAATTCAAGGGGCCTGCGGTTGCGCCACAGAAACCAAACGAACACTGCTGTGATAAAACCGAAAACAAGAAATCCCAAAATGCGTGTTGGCCATTCGGCAGCGGAATCGGCGAGTGAATCCCAAGACATCCACCTAAATAGGCATGCGACCAGTAACGTACCGAGATTGAATTGCCAACGATACCAACGGTAGTTCGATCTGGACATGCGATACACGGCCTAAAATCAAAGCTCACTTGCCCGCCGAAAGACTATGGCGGGATTGTCGAGTATACCGCGCCGCGCACGAAAGCGGCCCGCTGGCGAAACGTTGCAGTCCCGACGCCTTGCGCGCGTGAGAATGACCGGCACCCGAGAATGCACAACGTACAAGCGAAAATGCACGACGGACAACGTCGACGGCGCAGCACGCCGCGTCGACCTTACCACATTTCGTGGCCCGATTCAAACTTTTTTTCGCGCAAGCGCGCATGCGCTTTTTCTTCGCGTTTATCTCAAAAACAACTTGAAGCAGTTTCGATTCCGCTGGGGACTCCGCTGTGCGCGCGTCTCCCGACCCCGCACAACCGCGACCGCAGGTCTCCTCTCCTTCCCCGCTCCCCGCATCCAGTATCCTGCATCCAACTACTTGTTTCCGGCCACTAACTGTGCTAATGTACACTAA
>DASXWB010000790.1:0-3698 GCA_036503915.1 Lacipirellulaceae bacterium
CCTGGCCGGATATCCCGACGAGATGGACGCGCTCTTGAAATCTAACCCCGGCCTCTCATCGCGTTTCGACCGCGTGCTGCACTTCGACGATTATTCGCCGATCGAGCTGGCCCGCATCTTCGGCTGGCTGTGCGAGAAGAATCATTACAAGCTGGCCGCCGGGTCGCGCGCGAAGATCATGCTCGGCCTGACCGGGCTGCATCGGGCGCGCGACCGCCATTTCGGCAACGGCCGGGCCGTTCGCAACCTGTTTGAGCAGGCCGTGCGCCGCTTGGCGAACCGCATCGCCGACGTACGCGAAATCTCGCAAGAAGCGCTCATGCTGCTCGACGCGGCGGATGTCGAGTTTGCCGACCTGCCGGCTGAATCCACTCTCGACGTCGATGACCACTGCCGCTTCAACATCACCTGCCCGGAATGCTCGCACGTCAGCAAGGCGCCCGGCTCGTTCCTCGGCAAAAAGGTCCGCTGCCGCAAGTGCGAGCACGACTTCACTGCGGAATGGGGGGAGCCGGTGGTTACGGAATAGATTCCGCCTTGGGTGCCACTGGCTTTGCCAGTGCGGTAGATTTACCAGAGAGTGGTCGACTTCGTGAGTTAGAGCTCGCGACAGCTTGCACCCGAACGCAAACTTTGGAGCAAGGCTCTGGCATGTCAGAGGCACTGGCAAAGCCAGTGGCACCCCAGCGCGATAGTTGGGCTAAAGCTCCAACCAACCGGCAGCCTCGGCGATGACAACGCCTCCGTTGTACATGCCGTGAGCGACCATGGCCATGAAAAACCAGGGCAACCCAAGCCACAACTGGGGTCGCTGCCGCTCGCGGACGGCATTGTCCCAAATGCGCGCGAGGCCCACGCCGGCGACGAAAGAGCAGTTCATGTGCAGGCCGACGCAAACCGTCCAGCGCCATGCGGCCATTTTCGCGGAGTGTTCGGGCAGATATACGTACAAATACATAAGGTTTTCAATGAAAGCGAAGGCCGCGCCGCCGGCTGCAGCGCAGAGCAGAATCTGCCACAACGATTTGAACAGGTAAGGCCGCTTTTCGATGACCCACAGCGCCGCGGCCACCTTCATGATTTCCTCCGTGACTGGCCCGATGATCACAATCAATACCAGCCGGAAGCCGCTCCCGCCGGCGCCAGTCAGCGCACCCAGCACGCCCCAGGGACCGGCGACGAGCACCACAAGCAGTGTGGTGGACCAGCTTTTAAGGTGCGACGTCTCGGCCTGTTTCTGCGTCAGCCAGCGCGCGTAGGTGAGCTGATCTTCAACCGGTCTTCCGCCTAGTTCGCTGGAGAATGTCGGCTCGTCCCAAACGGTGTGCTCCACGACGTCGTCGATTGAGGCATGCTGCTGTTCGCGCTCGATCCGCTGAGTGGACGGGGCTTCGGTCGGATCGGCGATAAAGGCGCGATCTTGCAGGTGCGGCTCGTTCTCGATCGATGGATCGCGGCTGCGCCGGCTCATGGTTGGCGTGCCCGGTGATAACCTGTCGCGCTTGCCAGGATAGCAACCATCGGCATGCTGCGGCGTTTCGAATTGCCGGCGATGTCAGCCGAATCCATGCGCACGTTGCAGAGCGCATTATAGCCCTGTGCCCGCGCGCTCTCGACGAGCTGCTGCAGGGCTTCGCGCCGGGCGCGCACGGTCAATGAATGATAGCTGCGCAGCTCGCCGCCGAAGATCTTGCGAAGCCCCGAAAGGAAACTCTTGAGGTAATCGCTGGCGATGGTCACTTCGCCGAACACGATCGTGGGCGGCGCGCCTGCAGCTACCGCGTCCGGGAAAGTCCTTACTTGAGAGACAAAGAAGTCGCCGTTCGTGGCTTCCCGGCTTGCCAGGCTGCGAAGATGCTTCCGCTCGGCGTAGCCTCCCGCAAGCAAGCCCAGCGTCAAGAGGCCCACAAGGATCGCAAATTCGAAAAAGTACTGGAAGACCTCCATGGTCTTACTCCTTGAGTTAGAACGCTTTCGCGGTCTCGGGTTCCAGCATCACGGCCGTGCCATAAGCGTAAAGCTCGGCCGCCCCGGCCGTGACAGCGCTGGTCGTGAAGCGCACGTTGACAACGCCGTTAGCACCCAGCTGCTGGGCCTGGGCAAGCATCCGCTCGACCGCTTGCCGGCGCGATTCGGTAAGCAGCTCGGTATAGCCCTTGAGTTCGCCGCCAACCAGGTTCTTTAAGCTGGCGGCAATGTCGCGGCCCGCGTGTTTGGCCCGAACCGTGTTGCCTTGAACGAGTCCTTTTACCTGAGCGATCCGATACCCGGCTACCGTCTCGGTATTGGTGACGATCATTGCTTTTCCATTTTAGCTGGATAAGAAGGAGTATCGCGGGCGGGAGAGTCGCGGATGGCAGCATTTTGCGACCAGCTTCGTGCTAAATCAATTGCATTTGGCGAAAACTGCTCCGCCGCGTCAAGCGACTCCGCGGGCGATGCGGCGGCGGGTTGGCGTACAGCAAAATGCGACCATCGGTTAAAATTATTGAGCGGCGGCTATCCGGCTGCTCAGGCGACCAGAAACTGTGAAGGTGTCCGACGATGTCGACGAATGTGACCTTGCCGACGAACAAAGAATCCAACGCTGACAAGCCGGCCCGCCATTTCATTCAGCAGATCATTGACGCCGACCGCGCAGCGGGGAAGCACGGCGGGCGCGTGCATACGCGGTTTCCGCCCGAGCCAAACGGCTATCTGCACATCGGGCACGCCAAGAGCATCTGCCTGAACTTTGGCCTGGCGCAGGAATACGGCGGCAAGTTCAACCTGCGCTTCGACGACACGAATCCGACGAAGGAAGAGCAGGAGTACGTCGATTCGATCATCGACGATGTGCGCTGGCTCGGCGGCGACTGGGAAGACCGGCTGTTCTACGCCTCGGACTATTTCCAGCAGCTGCACGACTGGGCCATTCAGCTCATCTACGAAGGCAAAGCCTACGTCTGCGACCTCTCGGCCGACGAGATGCGCGAGTATCGCGGCACGCTCACGCAGCCGGGCCACGATAGTCCTTATCGCGACCGCAGCGTCGCTGGGAACCTTGACCTCTTCGAGCGGATGCGCGCGGGCGAGTTCCCCGACGGCGCTCGCACGCTTCGCGCGAAGATCGATATGGCGCACCCCAACCTCAACATGCGCGACTCGGTGATGTACCGGATCAAGCACGCCTCGCATCATCGCACGGGCGACAAGTGGTGCATCTACCCCTCCTATGATTACACACATGGCCAGAGCGACTCGATCGAGGGCATCACGCATTCGATCTGCACGCTTGAGTTCGAGAACCACCGGCCACTTTACGACTGGTTCTGCGAAGCGCTGCGGATCCATCACCCGCAGCAGATCGAATTCGCCCGGCTGAACCTCACCTACACGGTGATGAGCAAGCGCAAGCTGCTGCAACTGGTACAGGAGAAGCATGTCAGCGGCTGGGACGACCCGCGGATGCTCACGATCCGCGGCCTGCGTCGCCGCGGCTACACGCCCGAGGCGATTCGAGCGTTCTGCGAGCGGATCGGCGTGGCCAAGTTCAACAGCACGATTGACATGGCTTGGCTGGAAGACGCCATCCGCGAGGACCTCAACGAGCGGGCCCCGCGCGTGATGGCCGTGCTGCGGCCGCTGAAGGTCGTGATTACCAATTATCCGGAAGGCGAGGTCGAAGAGCTGGAGGCGGCCAATCACCCGCAGCGGCC
>DASXWB010000791.1:0-4116 GCA_036503915.1 Lacipirellulaceae bacterium
CGTGTTGTTGACCCGGCACCGCTGGCAGGCAACCGGCCGGCGCTGGGTATTCCACCGGTGCCCGGGCGCGTGGCCGCACCGCGTCTGGCGCCGCCGGGCAACGATGCCACACCACCAGATGGAATGCGAACGCCGGTATTCGGCCTTAGGCTGGGCGTGGGCAGAGTGCCAAACGATGAGCGCGCGACTGGAGCTCGGTTCGCGAAACCGCCGCTGGGACGTGATAATGAAGACGGAAGGCCGGATGGTCTCGGCATCGATGGGGTACGACCGGCAACGGCCCCGTAGTGACCGCGGTGCGCGCGAGCTCTAGGTGCGCCGCCGTAGGCTCCGCCTCCTGCGGCTCGATAACCGGTGTCATTGCTCAAGAGAACGCCGATGCCGCTGCCAGAAATTCCGCCGCGACTCCCAATTCCGCCGCCGCGAAAACCGCCACCCCCGCCACCGCCCCGTCCGCCACGTGCCCACGCGTCGCCTGACGTCCACAGAAACACTGCGGCGCCCGTAATTACTAGCGCAGTGAACCCTTTCACCTTTACACCTCAATTATTGAACCATTCCATGCGTTCGATACTGACGGGAAGGACAATCGGCTTCATTGTGATCCTACTCCGGCAATTGACACTTTACCAGCTAATGCCGTTGTTCGGCGAATCGGTGCGGCCTTTCAGACCGCGACGGGCATGAGAAGCATGTCGCAAAACTGGCGTTCAAGGACTTATCCTCTTGAAATACCGTTATCGCGTCGCCAGCGGATAGCTGAAGCCATGTCAACCCGCAGCTATACTGAGGGTTAACGATCACTACGGCGGAGCCGCAAGAGGAGACTCGACGGTAATGAACCTTTTCCGATGGCTTCGCAACTCGCAGAACGGGGACAACCGCCGCGGCGCTGCCCATATGACTTGGGCAAAATCCAGCGTAGGCCGCTCGATCTCCCGCACCGGCCTTTTCTTGAAGCGCCAGATTTGGATCTGGCCGATTATCGCTGTCGTGCTGTTAAGCTTGATCGGACTTTTCGTTCGCCAAGCCATTGAGACGACGATGCGCGACGGCTTGCAGTCGCAATTGCAAACGGTCGTCGACCTGGAAGCCGCGATGCTGGAGTCTTGGTATCAAGTTCAACGATCGAACGCTGAATCGCTCGCTAATAACGTCGACATTCGTCAGACCGTTTATCCGTTGCTGGAGACGACCGACGATGAGAGTGGAACGGCGGCCGACGCAACCGCTACGCTGCGTGCCAAGCTCGATAAATCGATTGGCCCCGCGATTACCGCGCACCGTTACGCTGGCTACTGGGTCGCAGACAAGAACAAGCGGATCGTCGCGTCCGGTCGACGGGAACTGATCGGGCAGCAGAACCTGCCCGAATACGAGTCGTTCTTAACCGCCGCGTTGGACGGCATTACCAAGGTTTCAGCGCCGTTTTCCAGCATGGTTCTCATGCAGGACGAAACCGGGCGGCTACGGACCGGTAAGCCGACCATGTTCGCGGCGGCACCAATTCGTGACGACAGTTTTCAGGTCGTCGGGGTGCTCGCACTGCGTATCGATCCAGATCAGGAGTTCAGTCGAATTCTCAGCCTCGGGCGTTTCGGTGAAACCGGCGAAACGTATGCCTTCGACAAAGAGGGCCGGATGGTCTCCGAGAGTCGCTTCAATGACAGCCTGATTCTTTTGGGCCTGCTCCCAGATCAGGAAGATTCAAAATCGATTCTGCAACTATTGGTGCGCGACCCGGGCGGCGACATTACGGCGGGATACAACCCGACCGCGCGGCGGCGTGAGCTGCCGCTCACGTTTGCAGTCCAAGAAGCGGTGGCCGGGCGGCCCGGCGTAAACGTGGATGGCTACCGCGATTACCGCGGCGTGCCGGTCGTCGGGGCGTGGAAATGGTTGCCCGAGGGCAACATTGGAATGGTTACCGAAGTCGACTATGCCGAAGCATTCTACCCCCTCACTATCTTAAGGCGGACGTTCTGGGGTCTGTTCGCGCTGTTGGCCGCTAGCGCGGCAGCAATCTTCGTATTCTCAATATTGCTCGCCCGCTCGCGCCGCGAAGCCCAAAAAGCGGCGATCGAGGCGCAGCAAATTGGCCAGTACAAGCTGGAGCAAAAGATTGGTTCCGGCGGAATGGGCGTCGTCTACAAGGCTCAACATGCCATGCTGCGACGTCCCACGGCGATCAAGATGCTGGATGTCGATAAAGTTAATGAAGCCTCGATGCAGCGCTTCGAGCGCGAAGTGCAGATCACCAGCCAGCTCAATAATCCGCATACCGTGGCGATCTACGACTACGGCCGCACGCCGGAAGGTTTGTTTTACTACGCGATGGAGTATCTCGACGGGATTGATCTTCAATCGCTGGTCGAACGCTATGGGCCGCAGCCAACGCCGCGCGTAATCCATATTTTGCAGCAAGTGTGCAGCTCGCTGTATGAAGCGCACTCGCTCGGCCTGGTCCACCGCGACATCAAGCCGGCCAACATCATGCTCAATCGCCGCGGTGGCGAGCCAGATGTGGTTAAAGTATTGGATTTTGGCTTAGTCAAGGCACTTGATGAGGAGAAGCGCGCAGGAGGCACGCAGCAGGGTTCTCTCACCGGCACGCCGCTCTACATGTCGCCGGAGGCGATTGAACTGCCTAATTCCGTCGATGCCCGCAGCGACCTCTATGCTTTGGGCGCCGTCGGGTACTTCATGCTTACGGGAGGACCAGTTTTTGATGCCGAAAACGTAATGGATTTGTGTCAGAAGCACATCGCCACGCCGCCGGTGCCGCCATCCGAGCGGTCGCGCACAGCCATTCCACCAGAGCTCGAAAGCGCCTTGATGGCCTGCCTGGAGAAGTCGCGCGCCAAGCGGCCACAAACAGCGCGCGATTTAAGCCTGCTACTTTCTCGCTGCTCAGAAGCAGCGAATTGGTCTCTCGAGGACGCCGACGCCTGGTGGGGAAATCACGAGCGCGGGCAAGCCAGCGCGATACGACGGGTGACGGTCCCCGCGCGCTCCACGGCCGCAGACAGCCGTGACGTGACGATCGACCTCCCTGAGAACCGCAGGTGAGTGGTTTAGAGTGGATCCGACTTGTGCCTGATCAATCTCCATTGGCATGGCGGTACGATGCGCCGATTCTTGATCTTTCTTCGAAAATGGCGCTACTTATTTCTTTTGGGAGCGCTTTTTGCGCTATTGGTAATTGAGCCCATCGCGTCGTCGTTCGGCGTTTTGGAATTGCTGTTCGATGCGCTTCTTGTTTTCGTGATGGCGGTGTTGGTTTTCGCATTAGCAAAGGAACGAGTTTGGCGGGTGGCTTCCCTTTTATTGTGCACTCCAGCGGCGATCCTTTCGATTGGCAGTCACTTTCTTACATTGACTGCGCACGACGTAACTTTGCTCGCCGGCCACGCGATTAGTGCATTGTTCTTCGTGGTAGTCACCGGTAAGATCGTCCAATCGATCTTCGCAACTCATGAGCTTTCCTGGGATAGTGTCTTCGGAGCGATTTGTGGATTTCTTTTGTTGGGCGTGGCCTGGGGCCTGACGTATGCGACGATGTACGCGGCGAACCCCGAATCATTTCATTTTGGGACCGCAATCCGTCCAAACCTTGATCGGGGTGAGCACAGCCGACATGTTTTTATTTACTACAGTTTTGTGACATTGACCACGGCCGGATTTGGCGATGTGACTCCAGTCTCCCTAACTGCGCGTACCCTCTCGTGGGTTGAGGCCGTGACCGGACAATTGTATTTAGTTGTCCTGATAACTGGCCTGATTGGCGCCTTGGTCGCACGCAGTACAGGCCCCGCGGGCGACCGTGAGACAGAGAATAATTGAGATTCTTCTGCGCCAAGGCTACATTGTGCCGCGAACGAATAGCGACAACGCCCTAATGCTAGACTAAATACGAAGGATCCGGCGATCGCCGTACTTTAACTTCGGAATCGGAGCCGCACAGATGAATTCTAGCAACTACATTGGATCATCTGGTATGCTCAGATCAATCTGCCTTTTGTTCTGCCTCAGTTTTGCGATCGCTTTGCGAAGCAGGCCGTAGCGCAGCAATCTCCGGTCCGTGCGTCGAACGGTGTTGCCACAGAGTCCTGGGAC
>DASXWB010000792.1:0-7085 GCA_036503915.1 Lacipirellulaceae bacterium
TCTCCAGGCCGGTCCAGATTTCGCCCTGCTCGATGCGCTTGTGCGGCTGCGGGTGGGCGTGAAGCGGCGCAAGCAAGCGATAATCGCGAGATGGCTCCAACTCAATTTGAGTCGGCTGGGGGCCGCCGGGCGGCTGCGTCGTGGAATAAATATGCTTACCGGGGGCAATGCGCGCCGTGATCGCCAATATTGCCGGCCGATCGCCTGTAGCGGTTGTGAAATTCGACTCCATGGTCACCGACTCGGTCGCCAGCGCGCCGGCGGATTGATCGAAGAGCCCGACGACCCCGCCGGCGCCTTCCGCCGACGGTTGGAACGGATCGGCGCTGTTTTGCGCGTACGCGGGGACAGCGGCAAGCTGAATGACGCCGGCCAAAAGCAATATCGCTAGCGAGCGCACCATGACGATCCTTTGCGCTGGGAAACGGCAGGCGTCCGATATTCGAGCCCGAGCGGGCGCCTGAGGGTTCTACGCAAAGTTTATCCGTTTTGCTCGCAGCGGCCTACCGAGGAATTTCGCTGAGATAGCCGAAAAAAGTGGACGTTTCGGCCCAAGCGGGCTAAATTGGGTCGCACGGTAGGCCAGGCTTTCCGGCCTAACTCGAACACGTACTGTCAGGCTAGAAAGCCTGAACTACGGAGAAGCCCCATGCAACGAACGATCAACTTCACCGTCAACGGCAAGCCGCAGAGCGTGACGACCGATCCGGCCCGGCCGCTACTGGACGTGCTGCGGGAAGACCTGGGCCTGACCGGCTGCAAGTTCGGCTGCGGCGAGCGGCAGTGCGGAGCCTGCACGGTTCTGGTCAACGGCCGGCCCACATTTTCATGCTCGACTCGCGTCGCTACCGCGAATAATCGCAAGATCGAAACGATCGAGGGCCTCTCCGACGGCGAGAAACTGCATCCGCTGCAGGAAGCGTTTCTGGCAGAGAGCGCGTTTCAATGCGGCTATTGCACCACCGGAATGATCATGAACGCCGTCGCTCTGCTGCGGCAAAAGCCAAAGCCGACGGAAGAGGAAATTCGCTCGGCCATGGACCGCAACATGTGCCGCTGCGGGACGCACTTGCGGGTGATGAAAGCCGTGGCGCGGGCGACGGAAGCGGGTGGCTAATTTCGGATTGCGGATTTCGGATTGCGGATTAATCAAGTGAGACGGAGTACGAGCCATGACACGCCGTGATTCTCAATTGGGGCCGGTGACAAAGAGCTGTCCGGTTTCGGCAATCCGCAATCCGAAATCCGAAATCCGCAATCCCATTCTGCCCGATATCGATTACGACGAACTGCTCGAGCCCGTGCGCTTCTATTTCGCGATCGACCGGCGCAGCTTCGTGCAGATTCTTGGCGCTGGGGCGCTGGTAACAGCGATCGGCGCGCCGCTTTCGGCTCAGCGAGGGCGCGGTCGCGGGGGGCGACGCGGCGGCGGCGGTTTCCGTGGCGGGCCGCCCCCCGCGCTATCGGCGCGGATTCATTTCGCGGATAACGGCACGATCACGGTGCTCTCCGGCAAGGTGGACGGCGGCCAGGGCTCGCGCGGCGAGTTGGCACAGGCAGCGGCCGAAGAACTGCGCGTGCCGCTGGACAAAGTGAAGGTCGTGCTCGCTGATACAAGCATGGTGCCCAACGACGGCAGTTCGGCCGGCAGCCGCACGACGCCGTCGACCGTTCCGTCGGTGCGACAAGCGGCGGCGGCAATTCGCAATCTGTTCGTCGAGCGGGCAGCCGAAACCTGGAATGTCGACGCGGCGGCCATCGAGGTTCGCGACGGCAAGTTTGCCCATGGCCAGTCGAATCGCTCGCTGACGTATGCGGAAATCGCCAAGGATGAAGCGCTGGCCGCGAAACTCGCCGAGCAGACGCCTTCCGACGTCGAGCTGACGCCGGTTAGTGAGTGGAAAGTGTTGGGCAGCGAACAGCTGGCGCCGGCGGGCCGAGACAAGGTATTGGGCCGGCATCAGTATCCGAGCGACATCAAGCGTCCCGGCATGCTGTACGGCCGTGTGCTGCGCTCGCCCAGCTATCGGGCGAAACTGACTTCCGTTGAACTTGCACCGGCCAAAGAGATGGAAGGCGTCGTCACCGTGCAGGACGGCAATTTTGTCAGCGTGGCAGCGCCGACTTCATTCGCTGCCCGTCAGGCGATCGAGGCCGTTGCGCAAACGGCCAAGTGGGAAGCCGAGCCGATGCCCACAAGCGACGAGCTGTACAGCTTCCTGCGCGAAAATGTCGACGGCGGAGTTCCCGAAAGCCCCTTTGCCGACAAAGTCGCGAGTGCGCCCAAATCGCTGCGCGCCACTTACACAACGGCGTACGTACAGCACGCGCCGCTCGAACCGCGCACCGCAGTCGCCGAGTGGGCCGACGGCAAGCTCACAGTTTGGACGGCCACGCAGAATCCCTTCGGCGTGCGCGGCGAACTGGCACAGGCATTCCGGCTCCCCGACGACGACGTGCGCGTCATCGTTCCCGATTTCGGCAGCGCCTACGGCGGCAAGCACACGGGCGAGTGCGCCGTAGAGGCGGCCCGCATCGCCAAGAGCGCCGGCAAGCCGATTATGCTGCGCTGGACGCGCGAAGAGGAGTTTTCGTGGGCCTACTTCCGGCCGGCGGCCGTGATCGACATCGAAGCGTCGCTCAATGACGAGAACCGGCTTCTCACCTGGTACCATCTGAACATCAATTCGGGCGGCAACTCGATTGAGTCGCCTTACGATGTTCCGTTCAAGCAATCACGAAGTGTGGGTTCGCGGCCGCCGCTGCGGCACGGGTCGTATCGGGCGCTGGCTTCGACGGCCAATTCGTTTGCCCGCGAATCATTCATGGACGAGCTGGCGGCCGTCGCCGGGTCCGATCCGCTGGAGTTTCGCCTGGCGCACCTCAACGACCGCCGCTTGCGGCCGGTGCTCGAAGAAGCCGCCAAGCGGTTCAAATGGACAGAGCGGCTCAAGAATAAGAAGCCGAATCACGGCGTGGGCCTGGCCTGCAGCATCGACAAGGGATCGTTCGTCGCCTGCTGCGCCGAGGTGGAAGTCGATCGCACGAAGAACGAGATTCACGTGCGGCACGTATGCGAGACGTTCGATTGCGGCCCGGTGATGAATCCCAACAATCTGCGCAACCAGATCGAAGGCGCGGTTATTCAAGGCCTCGGGCCCGTGCTGCGCGAAGAGATGCAGTTCGAGAACGGCGAGTTAAAAAACGCCACGTTCATGCGCTATCGCGTGCCGCACTTCAAGGACGTACCCACTATCGAAACCTATGCCATGGATCGCAAAGACGTCGAAGCGGCCGGCGCCGGCGAAACGCCGATCATCGTCATCGCCCCGGCCGTGGCCAACGCCGTGTTCAATGCCATTGGCGTGCGCATTCGCAGCATGCCGCTGAAGCTGGAAAAAGCCATCCACACATAGCGTCGTAACTATTCGATTCGCAAAACGCGCTCGAGGATGTGGCGGAATCGACCAATTACTTGCGCCTCATTCTCGAATTTGCGCCTCTTGATGTAAATCCAGCGGATCCAGTTGCATCCGGCGAGCACCGTGCCGCTTTTGTCTAAGGCACTGGCGGCAACCGATTCCTCGGGCGATAGCCGGCGGACGGTTGAATAAGCGGCCAGGCCCGTTTGCCAGCCTTCGACGCCATCTTCTACGAGACTGCCGAGCAGGCGAGCGATGTCCGTCGCCGGCGTATCGATGTCGACGGCGCCGAAATCGATGACACCGGTAACTTCATCGCCGGTGAAGAGGACGTGATCGTGCCAGATGTCGCGCAGGCAGGGCTGAAGCGGCAACCGTACGGCGGCGAGCGGTTCAAGTTTTTCAATTGCATTTTGCGCGGCAATTGGAAACGCGGCGACAAATTGGCGGGCGAGCGGCGCAAGCTCGGGCCAGATTGTGTCAGTTATTGCGCGAGCGAGTTCGCTTGGGCCACCGTGAGAAAGTTCGCGCAGTTGGGCGAGGCGCCTCTGGACGGCGTATTGATTGATAGTTGGCAGTGATAGGGCCTTGCGGTCGACGCTAATGTCGCGTGAGCTTTGTTCGAAATCGCGCGTAGCGGAGTGAAACTGCGCCAGCGCTGTCATTGCGGCGCTTAGTTTTTCCTCTCGCGGCGATCGTTCGTAGTCGGCGGTGCCCGGCATCCATGGTTCGAGTTGCCACAGATTGCCGGCGTGATGCACAAACGATTCGCCATCCCGTGCGGCAATAGGTACGGGAACGAACAAAATGGCGCGGCGCGCCGCATGTTGCAGAACGGCGTGAATAAACTGCAGTCGTTTTGGCGATGGGTGCTCATTCGGCCAGCGGCGGAGGCACAGCGTTCCGCGGCTGGCGCCGACCCGCCAAAATTGCGCACCGCTCATACCGCCCGCCGAACCAAGCGATTCCACTTGCGTCGGCTGGCAGTCCGGCGGATATCGACGGAGTATTTGTTTTACTTCGATCGACGGCATGCGGTGCCGGCGGGGCAAGCCCCGCCGCTAAATGGCAAGGTTGGCGGGGGGAATGGGCTTTACGGGTCGTTAAAAGCGCGAAAAATGGGGTATATTCACATGGGTCATTCTACCGCAATGCTTGAAGACCCATTGGGCCCACCTCCCATGCGTGCCGTTTTCGGCCGCAAGTCTTAGCTGTCAAGGTAATTCCTATGCGCCTGCTTCCGCGTACTGTTTTGATCTCCGCTACCGCACTTCTCCTCCTGCCCTTTTGGGCACCGGTTCGCCATGCGTCGTTACGGGCGGAAGATTTGCACCAACTGTTAAAGGCAGCAGCCGACCAAGCCACGCCGGAAGGTGAAGAAGGTGAATCACAGAAGGCCGCGGAGGATGAAAAGAAGGATTCGGCGAAAGCTGAGAACAATGGCGCGAACAAGGACGAGGATACCAACAAGCCGAGCGAGCCAAAGCCCGCCGCTCCAGCCACGGCGAGCCAGCCGAAGCCCAAGTACCCCCCCTACGCCGAGGTGATCAAAGATGCCAAGACGGTCGAAGGGCTGATTACGCTCCACCGCAAAGACGACCTGCTACTGGCCGAGCTTGGGCCGCGGCAGCTGGATCGCGATTACATCGTTCTTATTACGATCGCCCGCGGCATCGGTCAGACGCCGATTGTGGGCGGCTTCAGCTGGGGGTTCGGCGATGATGCGGTATGGCAGTTCCGCAAGGCCGGTGAGAGCATTCAGCTCGTGCGCCGCAATGTGCGGTTCACTGCCGAGCGAGATAGCCCCACGGCGAAAGCAGTTCACCTGGCCTATACAGACAGCGTGCTCTTTAGCTTGCCGATTCGCACGCGCAGCCCGCAGGGTGCCTACGTCGTCGACCTGACGCCGGTGTTCATGAGCGACTTGCCGCAGATCGGCCTGGTACTGCCCGGCTTTTCGTTCTCACAGCAGAAGTCGACCTGGGTCGACGATCCAAATGCGTTCGCCAAGAACATCTTTCCCAAGAACATCGAGCTGCAGGTTGCGGCCACTTACGCATCGACCGGGGCGGCGAGCATCGATTCGGTGCCCGACAGCCGCGGTGTAACTGTGAATGTGCATTACTCGATCAGCGAGCTTCCGATCACGTCCTACCAGCCGCGTTTGGCTGACGACCGTGTCGGTTATTTCCTCACCGTGCTCAAGGATTTTTCCAAGAAGGAAACGGAGGACGACCGCTTCGTGCGCTACATCACGCGGTGGAATCTCGAGAAAGCCGACCGCAGCGCCGCGATGTCGACGCCCAAGGATCCGATTATCTTCTGGCTGGAAAAGACAATTCCGTTCAAATACCGTAAGCCGATCCGCGACGGCATCCTGGAATGGAACAAGGCGTTCGCGAAAGCCGGCTTCTACGATGCGATCGAAGTTCGCCAGCAACCGGACGATGCATCCTGGGAGCCGGGCGACATCCGCTACAACACGTTCCGCTGGATCACCGCGGGCGTGGGATTCGCGATGGGGCCGTCACGCGTCAACCCGACGACGGGCCAGATTCTGGATGCCGACATTATTTTTGACGCCGACTTTCTGCAATTCTGGAAGCAGGAATACGAGACGTTTACGCCTGCAAGCGTTGCCATGCTCACCGGTGGGCCGATCGACCTCGCGGAGTATCGCGAAGAATTGCGCCGCATGCCGGCGCACATGCAGCACGCCCACGATGCCCGCTGCGCGTGCAACCTGCTGGGCGGCATGTCGAGGCAGTTGGCTCTGGGTGCGGCCGTGATGGCCTCGCGCAAGCGCAGCGACGCGGAGATGGAGAAGCTCATCATGCAGGGTCTCAAGGAGTGCGCGATGCACGAGGTGGGCCATACGCTGGGCCTTGCGCACAACTTCAAGGCGAGCACGCTATACTCGCTGGCCGACCTGAACGATGCGTCGAAGACGGCCGAGACCGGCATCGGCGCCTCGGTGATGGATTACAATCCGGCGAACATCATGCCGGCGAACATGCCGCAGGGCGATTTCTTCTCCACCACGATCGGCCCGTATGACGTGTGGGCCATCGAGTATGGCTACAAGCCGCTGCAAGGCGGCTCGCCCGACGCGGAGCTGACGGAGCTGCGCAAAATTGCCGCTCGCAGCGGCCAGCGCGGCTTGGCGTTTGCCTCGGATCAGGACGCGCGCGGCATCGATCCGGATCCGCATAGCGTGCGATACGACCTGGGCAATGACCTGGTGGCGTACGCTCAGGCGCAGGCGCGGCTTGTGGCGGAGAGTTGGCCCAATGTCGTCGACGACCTGACCAAGGACGGCGACGGGTACCAGCGGGCGCGGCGGGCCTTCGGCGTGTTGCTCGCGCGGCACGGAGAGGTGATGTTTTCGGCCGCCCGCTACATTGGCGGCCTGTACGTCAGCCGCAGCCACAAGGGTGATGAGGGGGCTTCGAAACCGCTGGAAGTGATCTCCGCAGAGCGCCAGCGTGAGGCGCTGGCCCTCTTGGAAGAGCAGGTGTTCGGCGACAAGCCGTTCAGCTTCCCGCCCGACTTGTACAACCAGCTAGCCGCGTCGCACTGGGATCATTGGGGAACGCAGATCGTCGAGCGCGGCGACTATCCGGTGCACGACATCATTCTCATGTGGCAGGAGCGCATTGTGAG
>DASXWB010000793.1:0-3556 GCA_036503915.1 Lacipirellulaceae bacterium
GCGTCACCAGTCCCGCGCCGCTGCGCAACGTCGCCCGCCCGGCCAGCGCGACCGCGCCGCTCATGCCGCGAGAGCCGCCGATGAGGAGCGCCCGGCCGTAATCGCCTTTGTGGCTGTTGGGTTGCCGCGCGGGCAGTTGAGGAAGTGGCGAATTGGTGATGTCAGTAAGAGGCATGTTTGATTAAACCGCCACGTCGCCAAGAGTGCCAAGGATGGAATGAAAACTACGTACTTCTTGGCGTCCTTGGCGGCTTGGCGGTTTATTTAACAAAGGAGTATAGTCCAAATTGCTACCTTATTGTGACTGATGTCGGCGGGTGGCGATGAGGCCGGCGAGGTACGCGGCTTTGAACCCCGCGTCGATGTTCACGACCGCCACGTTGCTCGCGCAGCTGTTGAGCATCGAGAGCAGCGCCGACACGCCGCCGAAGTTCGCGCCGTAACCGACACTCGTTGGCACGGCGATCACCGGGCACGCGACGTAGCCGCCCACGACACTGGGCAGCGCGCCTTCCATCCCGGCGACGACTACGATCGCGTCGGCATTCTGAAACTCACCGAGCCGCGCCGCCAACCGATGCGGGCCGGCCACGCCAACGTCGTGAATCATCGTGACGCGCACGCCCATCCAATCCAGCGTCTCGCGCGCCTCCTCAGCAACGGGCAAGTCGCCCGTGCCCGCGGAAATGATCGTCACATTCGCTTGCGAAATCGCTCTTCCTTTTAGTGATGGGCTAGCGGAGGGTTCGATACGAAACGTCCGTGCCATTGCGTTATACCGTCCCTCAGGAAACGCCTCGGTTAATCCAACGGCCTGCGACGCATCGATCCGCGTGGCCAAAACGGGCTGACCGTGCTGCAACAGCAAGGAGACGATTTCGCGCAGCTGCTCGATCGTTTTCCCTGGACCGAAGACCACTTCGGGAAAGCCGCAGCGGCGCTGGCGATCGAGGTCGACGTTGATCGGTTGCGAACCCATGACTTGTAGTTTACCCGACGCCGTTCGGCGCATCAGCACGTGTCCGCGAAGCCTGTATTGCGACACATTTTGCGAGCTTTCGCATAGGCGAGGAAAAATGCGAAAAATGCACGATAATTCACGCGAGTTTAATCAAGAATTCGTTGACCACTGGTGCAGTGCAGCTAAGATCAGGGATTGCCCGGCCCAGGGCAATGGTGATCCGAAAAGGGGGCCCATTTACCTGCTCAACACCCCTGGCGTGGACGTAACGCTGGCTGCGGCAAACACAAGGGATCGGTTGGATCCAGCTTGCGACAGGCAAGACACATTAGAAGCGAATCAGCTCGGAGAGAATTATCATGAGACAGTTAACCTTGCGTGGATTCGGCCCGATCGTCAGCGCGATCGCGGTCGTCGTGATGTCACATCAATCGGCGGTTGCCGAATTGCCCGAACCAGGCGACTTGGTGTTCGGACATAGCGATTTTGATGCACCGGAGACCCTGGGGCTTGTGCGCGGACCGGCGGTCGCCGAAGGCGGTGTGTCGGTAGCCGACCCATGGGACGCGGTTGTGCCCAGCATTGATCCAAATATTATCCCGCCCGATTCATCACCAATTCAGTCTGTCGAATTTGATAACTTCGGCGGCATTCCGCACAACGCGCGCGGCAACTTGTTGGGCGTTAACTTCGGAAGCTCGACTACCGGCGGCGAGATCTACAGCCTCGCGACGACCGTGGATCCGGCCCCTACTCCGCAATCAATCGGTCATACCCAAGATCTAGATTTCGGCCCCACGCGCCTCGGTGGGCTGTCGGTCAGTCCGGACAACACCAAGATCGCCGTGTCAGGTTACGACTCGCGTCGCCTGATCGTATTCGACTACACGGCCGGCGATACGATGGGAGTTGGTGCCACCCTCACAAACGGCCGCGAATCGGGCGCATTTTTCGAACCCACGGATACCCAGGGAACGGCCTGGCTCGACAACAACACGGTGTTGGCATTTCACAGTCTTGGAGATTTGTACGAAATAGACGCCACAACGATGGCGCACACGCTGGTGAAGGATCTTGATTCACCCATACTCGGCGGTGAGGTGACCGCCTTGGCGTACAATCCGGCCGTTTCTCCCTACGTCTACGCCGCGAAAAGCAGTTTTGTGAATCCGACGACCACCAATACGCTGTTCATCCTCGACCCGAACGACAATTACAACTTGGTAAAGCAGCTCAATCTGAGTACGTCGCTCAGCAATACGGCCCGCGAGATGGCGCTTGATGCCGACGGGAATCTTTTCATTAGCTCGGCTTTCGGAAATGTCGATTTCATCCCCAACGCGGACGACCCAATGGCGCTTACGGATGATTCTCCTATCTTTTGGTTTGAATCCGATATCTCATCACTTTTCAACGGCATCGACATCGGTTTTGGCGAGGAGGCGGAACTGGAAGGCGACTACAACGGCGACGGCAGTGTGGATGCGGCCGACTATGTCGTCTGGCGCAAGAACAATATCAATGGCCAGCAAGGCTACGACGATTGGCGGACCAACTTCGGCCTGACGACCGGACCTGGCAGCGCTAACGGGTTAAGCGCCGGCGCGGCCGTGCCAGAACCGATAAGCGCCTGCCTGATGGTTGTGGGCTTGATTGGCTTCGGGCTCGCCAGCCGACGTTCTGCGCAACAGCGCGTCCCGGCCTGAAGATTGTCCCTCGCCCGAAAGTCCGCAAGCGGTCGGCGGCGCCCTTCTCAAGTCGCGGCTGAACTTTATGAAATTTCGGTTGCGGAAATAGACGAGTCGCTGGCGCTACCGGTATGATGGCAGGGCCGCGGGCCAGTTGTGGTCGGTTGAACACGGGCGATCCACGTGCAGAGAACGCGAGGATGTGGGAAATTCGAGCCACAAATCGGTCAACGCGATTGGCAGCGCTAGTCGCAGGCATGGCAGGGCTGCTCGCCTTTGTCGGATGTGGCGATGGCCGTTTGGCCACCTACCCGGTATCGGGCACGGTCATCGTTGACGGTCAGCCAGCGCACGGGGCACTGGTGATTTTTTGCCCCGTTGCCGGACAAGACGAGGAGTTAATGCGTTTGAGACCGGCCGCAGAGACTGGCCCGGACGGCAAGTACGAATTGACCACGTTCGAGAAGCACGACGGCGCCCCGGCCGGCCAGTATCAAGTGATGGTTCGGTGGGGCGCGCCGCGACCTGAATCAACTGGCCAGATGCGATCTGAACGCGCCCGTCGCCCCCCCGACCGGCTGCGCGGGCGTTTCATGAATCCGCAGACGTCCGGACTTACCGCCACTATCGGAGAGGAGGCAACGGAGGTGCCTCCCTTTCAATTAACTGGCAAATAACAGGCGACACTGAATCTAGGTAGGGATCGGTGTTACGTTAATCGCCCACGGGCAGAAATCCTGCCTGTCGCGTCATATGAAAGGCAAGGCCAGATAACTCCTTGTGCTGGAGAGCCAAACATGAATCCCAATCGTGCGAGATGCCGAGGTTTCACCTTGGTGGAATTACTGGTTGTGATTGCGATCATCGGAATCTTGGTGGCTCTGCTGCTACCGGCCATTCAAGCAGC
>DASXWB010000794.1:0-11775 GCA_036503915.1 Lacipirellulaceae bacterium
GAGCTTGGTCAACAGGTCGAGATCTTTGTAATCGACATACATCGGTCGCGGCGGCCGGCCCTCGATATAGAGCGGATCGCGGCGGGCGACTTTCTTGATTGTCTTGTTGCGCTTGTTCTGATGCTGCTGCTGATACGGAGGCATAATTGAAACCTATATCGCGTTTACTTCGTGTCGAACTTCGAATTGTAGTGGAATGGCGTCTATATGCCAAGGCTTATCGCGGTCCCCAAAGGTGAATTTGCGGAGTATACGCTGCTTTTCCCCACTGGATCAGTATTCCAATTAGGCCAAAAACTATGGCGGCCACCGTGATTGCAATAAACAGTTCGCGCGTGGAATAGCGCCATCCGCGCCGACTCATCCATTCGCTGAATTCCTGGCACCAACCAAGTAACGTGCCTATTACACCCAGAAGCAGGCACACAAAGACGCCAATTAATGCAATGACGAAAATGACATATAGTAGTTCCATATCGATCGCGAGACATTGACGGATCTAACAGCTCGGTTTCCGGTTCAATTGCTGGTACAGTTCACGCGTCTTTCGCGCCATAGCGCCGGCGTTGTAGCGGTCGTGGATGGCCCTCTGTCCGGCGTTGCCCAGCTCGGCGGCCCGTGCAGGATCGCCCAGTAGTTCGGCAATTTTTTCAGCGAGGTCGGCCGGGTCGTGCGGCCGGCACAGCAGGCCGCCGCCGGTGTCGGCGATCATTTCGGTGAAGCTGCCGTGGTCGGGCAGCACGACCGGCACAGCGTTGGCCATCGCCTCCAGCGCCGGGAGGCCTTTCGATTCGCGATACACGGTGGGGACGCTCATCACGTCGAGCGATTGCAGGAAGGCAATCTTCTGGTTGAGATTGAGCTCGCCCGAATATTTGAAGCGGCCGGCGAGCGGGCCGGCGGCTGCGCGCGCTTCAAGGCTTTCCAAATACGGACGATCGTTCGCGCCGAGATAGCCGGCCGCGTGCAGCACGAATGGCGGGATGTCGTCGCGCTGGGCGAGTAGCTCACAGGCTTCAACTAAAAGATGCAGGCCCTTGTCTTCGCAAATTCGCGCTAGGAAGCCGACAACGCGCGGCTCGGTTGCGTTTCGTTTGCTTGCGGATGAAACCTTGCCTGAAACCCCCGGCGGAGCCGGGGGCTGCCGAGTTGCGTGGCTGGTTAAGCGAAGGCCGTGCGCAATGACGTGGATTCGAGATCGGTCGACCGCCAGATAGTCGGCCATGAAGTCGGCATAGTAGCGGTTGATGGCGACGAAGGCGTCGGCGTCGGCGGCTCGCTCGCGCAAGAGCGCGCGGGCCTTGTCATAGTGCGGCGGCGGCAGTTTTTCCAGGAACAAATCTTCGCCCGAAAGTTGACACACCAGCGGCGGACCGCACCGTTCGCGGAGCAGGCGGGCCATTCCGAGTTGCATCGAGTTCGAAAGGTGCACGATGTCGGGCTTGACGTCAGAGATCAGCCAGTGGACGAGCTTTTCTAGCTCCTTGCGCTGGTTGCCGGCCTCGCCGCGCAGCATCGATACGGTCATGTCGCCCAGCTCGCGTGGGTCGACGCTGCCGGCGCCGCGCGTGGCCAGGTTCAAAAGCGCGGGATTGTCGAGTACTCGATCGAGCCACCAGGGCGTATGGCGGAACACGGCCGCCTTCTGCTGCAAGTAGACGTTGATGCCGCCGAAGAAAACGCGATCGATGCTGACATTCGCCTCATCGGTGCGCAGCGGCGTGTAGGTCGGCACGAGCAGCACATCTTCGCCCAATTCCAACAGTGCCGCGGCCAGCGTATTGTCGTGCAGACAACTGCCGCAATACATGCCAGCGGCCCCGGCCGCGATGTAGGCGATGCGCATGGAGGGGTGAGGGTTGAGGCTTATGGGATGAGAGATGAAGGATATCGACAGGAATGAGCTGCAACGCGCGGCGGTTCGTTGTACGTAGTACTCAGTACTGGGTACCAAGTACACAGTACTCACAACGATTGCGAGTGTTCATCCAAACGACTAGCCGCCTTCCTTTTCCGAACCGTCAACGCTCAACTCTCAACCCGCAACCAATCAACTCGTCACCCCCTCCGCTTTCATTCGTTCCAGCCAGGGGTCGAGGTCGTTGAAGATGTCGCCGGCGCCAGGGTGGAAGATTCGGCCGATGAGGATATCGGTCATCGGGCCGACGTGGTGCGGGTACTCGCGGATGAACTTTCCGACGCGGAACTGGCCGCAGTACCAGGCCTCGGCCAGCTTGCGGACCCAATTGGTTCCTTTGGCGAATTCGGGCACCCATTTGCCGAGCTGCTCGCCGGAGGTGTCGCCGTTCTTGAGGCCTTCGATGATGGCGTCGGCGGCAAGCTGGCCGCTTTTAAGCGCGAACCACACGCCGGAGGAATAGATCGGATCGATAAAGCCCCACGAGTCGCCTACGAGCACCCAGCCGTCTCCGGACGAGCGATTCGTGGCGTACGAGTATTCTTTAACGACGTCGAGGCCGGCGACTTTTTCAGTGCCTTCAAGACGCTTTTGCATCGCGGGGCAGTCGGCCACCTCGGCGGCGAAGACTTCATCGGGCGTGCCCGCGCCGGGGCGGAAAAAATAATCGGCATCACCCACGACGCCGATGCTCACGATGTCGTTCGAAAGCGGGATATGCCAGAACCAGGAGTTGTTGGACTGCGTGCGGAAGCAGACGGTCATGACACCGCCTTCGATCAGATCGCGGCGCGAGCCGCGAAAGTGGCCCCAAATGGCCGTCTTGCGGAACTTGGGGTTGGGCTTGCGAAGGCCGAATCGGGAGCCAAGGACGCCGGCCTGGCCGGCGGCGTCGACGATGACTTTGGCGTTGATGATGGTTGAATCCGTGTTGGGAGGGAGCCCGTCCGTTGAAGCGGTCGTGCCGGGCGGAGTGGTAGCGGCGACGCGGACGCCGGTGGCGCGATCGTTGTCGAAGACGACTTCCACGACGCGGGCGCCGCGGACGACTTCGACGCCTTTTTGCTTGGCGTTTTCGAGGAGGAATTGGTCGAACTTAGCACGCTCGACGTGCCACGTGCGGCTACACTCGTGCGGGTCGTGGCGCGTGAAGACGAATGGCGAGGATTCTTTGCCGCTAGAGCTGACAAACTGCACGCCGACTTTTTGTGTAAAGAGACCGCTCTTCATGTCATCGAGAACGCCGAGGCGTTTGAAGACCCAATAGGTCTCCGGCATGAGTGATTCGCCGACTTTGCGGCGCGGCTCGACGTCGCGTTCCAGCAGCAGAGTTTTGAAGCCGGCGTCGGCCACGAGCGCGGCGGTCGTCGAGCCGCTTGGACCGCCGCCGATTACGATGCAGTCGTAGTTGGTTGCAGAAGGGATCATGATGCTAATTGTCGGAAAATGCAAAATGCAAAATGTTCAATGCAAAATGCAAAATAGGACTCCGCATTGAACATTTTGCATTTTTCATTTTGTATTGTTCATTTTACTGCTTAAGCAGGCAGCTTCGCGATTTCCAGGAGTTGTACGGTCGGCCGTTCGGCGACGAGGATTTGCGCCGTGCGGCCGTAGATTGGCGTGTCGTCGGCGAGCTGCAATTGTTCTTTCAGCACCGGGCCGGGGACGATCTTCCACAGTGTGATGACTTCCACCTCGCGCAGCAAATTGTGGCGGATCAGCACACGGCCAAGCGGCCAGCGCTTGCTCGTGATTTCATCTTGCGCGGCTGGCGGCAGGTCGGCAAGCCAGATCCGCATGATGCCGAATTGTACGATCTGACCATCCGTCTGGCGACTCAGCAAACTCGCGCGCGCGTACGAGGCTTCGTCCCGCCATTCGGCCAGTGCCCGCACGTTTACCAGGCTGTCGTGAAACGCCTCGAGCGCCACGGTCATGTGGTCGTGGTGGGCCAGCAGCACGCGATAGTCGGCCGGCAGCGCATCGACCGTCGCCGGCGTGAAGCGGCCCAGCTCGTGGAGGCGGTCGTAGAACAACGTCGCCAGGCGGGCGGCGCTGGGCGTGAACAAGTCGGCCGCGGCGGATTGGGCGGGGCGATCGGTATTCACCGGGCGGGAACGGCGAGGGGTCGGCGGGATGGGCTCGAGACGAGAGGCTCCTCGAGTACCGTGTCAACAAGGTAATTGGCGAGCCGCCCAAGGGCTTCCGGCGAGAGCTCGTTGGCCAGCTGCCGGGCGCGCGTGCGATGTTCATCAACGAGGCGCAGCGCTTTTTCAAACGCGCCCGCGCGCTGGAACAGTCGGCGGATCTGCGCGAACACGCTCGGCGTCGCCTCGCCTTCCGCGACGAGCTGCTCGAGCTGTCGCCGCTCCTTGCCTTCCAGCCCTTCGATCGCAAGCGCCCACAGTACCGTGGGGCGGCCGCCGAGCACGTCGCCCCCTTGGGTGAGTTTGTTGAAATCGTCGCCGCGCCAATCTTGCAGGTCGTTGAGAATCTGAAACGCGATGCCTAAATGCCGCGCCAACTGACACACCGCCTTTTCATAGCGCTCGGCCGGCCCCGCCAGACGCAGTCCGCTGTAGAGCGCCGCCTCGAAGGCCGGCGCGGTTTTCAGCGCGTAAATTTTTAGCGCATCGGCCGGCGTGAGCCGCTTGTCGCGGTTATCACGCCAAACAAGCTCAGCGCCTTGGCCTTCGCTTAGCTTGGTATGCGCTTCAGCCAGCTTGTTGAGGATGTCGGCGGCGACTTCGGCTCCCAACTCGCCGATATCGTGGCTGACGACGCGGTAACCGAGCCCAATCAAAAAGTCGCCGACATTGATCGCGGTGGAGATGCCATGCTCGATGTGCAGCGTCGGCTGACCGTAGCGGAAATCGTCGCCATCCTGGATGTCATCATGCACGAGAGACGCTTTGTGGAACGACTCGATCGACACGGCCGCGCGGCGCACGGAATTCGTGAGCCGGCTGGCGTGCGTATCGCCATCGGGCCGGGTGCAGTGGCCGCCCGTGAGCGCATCGTACGCGGCGAGCGTGATGAACGGCCGCGAATACTTGCCGCCCTTGGCCAGGAAGTCGTAAGCAATTGCCTCGGTGGCGGCGATAGGATCGAGCGCGGCCGCCCCTTGGCCGTTCACCTCGGCCAAGCGCGGGCCGCCGCGTAGCCGCGGAACCAGCCTTTCCAACTCGTCAGGCTGGAAAAGACGGCGAGCCGCGCTCTGCAGATGCGCATACGTCGGCGGTGTTGAAGGCGCGTCCTCTCGCACGGCTGTCATTTCATTCGACCTCTTCGCGGCACCCCAGTTACATGCCATCCCCTTGATTCTTAAACCGGAGAACGGCCGGCCGATTAACTCGTGTGGGCCGCCGTCTGGCGCTGCGGTTCCAGCTGCCGCACCGCCTGCGACAATGCCCGGGCGGCAAATACCAGTGGGTACAGCCGCTCATGATACCATAACCGGCTCGGATAGAAACCGACGATGGCCCCCTGGCGATGGGCATCCTGCTCCACGGCGGCCGACAGCCATGCCAGGCCGCTCGAAACGGCCCGGCCCGCCGCATGATGCGTGGTGGCCAGCGGCAAGAGCGCGCTGGTGGCCACGGCCGTTTCTTCCACGCTCGCGAACTTGGCGAGCGACTCATTGGCGCGCCAAGCGCGGAAGCCGTCCTTTTCGGCGCTGGAATAATCCATCGGCGCGCGCGGCGGCCCCCAGCCGCCGCCGGAATGCTGGGCGCTTGCCAGCCAGCGCACGGCGCGGAGCGCCATTTCGGCCTCGAGCCGCCCCAGCTCAGCGCACGCTATCAACACATGGGCCGTCCCGTACACCGGGTTGCTTCCGCCCTCATGATGCTCGTTGCCGAACCACGTCGGGACGAAGCTTCCATCGTCGCGCTGCTCGGATTCGAGATAGCGGAGACCCCGTTCGATCGCCGCTGCGATTGACTTGCCTTCGCCAGGCGGCTTCTTTTCGTGCGCAGACTTCGGCGGTTCCGATTGTCGCAAACGGCTCCACGCCGCCAGCGCGCGGAGTGCGTGGGCGGTCGTGTCGCTGGCACTGGCGTCGAATTGGAAGGCGCTCGCGTCGCGATAGAATGTTGGCCAGCCGCCGTCTTCGTTCTGCAAATCGAGGAGCCAGGTGATCGCGAGCGTTGCGGCCCGATCGATTCGCTCCAGGTGCAGCTGGGCGAAGCGTCGTCGCCAATGCGCAAGAGCAATAAGCGCCGCGGAGGTGGCCGTCGTGTTGGGGAGAGCTCCGGGCGAATCGCTCCAACTCCAGCCGCCGGCCGGCACGTCCGTCACGGGACTCGGCTCGCCATGCTGACGATCGAGGAGCCAGTTGAGGCAGCGCTCATCGAGCACCAGATCATCGCGTGGCGCTTCTTCGCCTGCATTGGATGGATGCGACTCGGGAACAATGTCCGCGGCGGTCGTCTCAACGAAAGCGCCGCCAACCTGGGCTGTATCTTCCCAAGCATGGCCATACGTAGGTGTCGAATGCGCTGCGCGTAGTTCGTCGAGCACCTTGTCAGCCGTGGTTGCCGCCACATCCTCGACAAGGTGATGCACGGCCAGTGCCGTATTCCACACCGCGCGCTGATTCTCGACGGCCCAGCTCGAGTCGGCGCGAATCGACGCGAGCAGGAACTCGACGCCGCGCGCCACGACCGGATGGTCCTGGCATCCGCAGCCGGCCAGGCTCATCACCACGAAGGCGGTTGTCGGCACGGACGCCGTGAAACTGCCATCATCCGCCTGCAGATTGTTAAGCAACGTTAACGTCTTGCCGCGCAGCGCACGGCGAGCAATCCGAGTGAGCGGGTTATGCGTCGGATCGTGATGCTGCTTGGCGCGGCCGACGGCAAGAAACACGGGAGCCGCATGTCGAGCAACCGGCGGCGGGAAATGTCGCAGCCAACGCTTCGGGAGACAGACTAGCTCGAACGGCAGCGTAGGCACCTTCTGCCAGGGCACCATTCCGGCCAGCGCACAGTTGGCGAGGATTGCCGTAACAAACGTTTTGTCGTTGCCAAACTGCCGCCACAGGCCGCCGACGCCGCCTTGCGCTTCGACGTAGTCGTCGGCCCTCACCATGAGGTCGGCGTACTTCGCGGGAATGCCGGTGAGCCGGAAGGCCGCCCGCACCAGCAGCGTGGCCGCGATGTTCGACTGACCCCGGTCACAATCGCTCCAACCGCCGTCGGCGTTTTGTGAGCGCGCGAGCCAGTTGACGCTATCCAAGAAAAGCTCGCATAGATCTCGCTGGACGATTTGCTCGACGGCTTGTCCGTCGCCGGCCGAGCTCTCGCGAAGCGCATCTTCCGTGTCACGGCGGTGGGCGACAACCAGCGCGCTGATGGCCGTTGCCGTGGCCAGCGGCGAGCTGGCTAGCCGGCCCAGCCAATGCCCTTCCGGCGTTCGCTCGGCCAAGAGCTCGGCGCGCACGGTCTTATGCGCCAACAGCAATCGCTCAGCATCGACCACTAGATTCATGGAACTAGCGCAAGCGCTCTTTGCATCGAGGGCCGCGGCAGCAATGTGGGTCGATGCCGCGCAGCTGCGCGGCGGGCCGTACGTAGGCGAACGCGGGAAGGCATGCCGGCGCGCTACTCCCAGCCAGCGCCGCATGCCGCATCGATTTTGAAAGAGCGCGCAGCCAATCCTCAACCACGCGCTGCCAAACTGAACTGCTTTCCATTTCGTTTTACCAACGCAGCATTCTATGCCGGTGCGTACGGGCTGTCGACCATCGCGGGCGCGACGCGTGCATAGGCCTTTGCTGGTAAGCAGTTAAGGCCATGCGGCAAAGTGTCTCAGCCAACGCCTGGCAGACACAGCCGGCCCATTTTGGGTCGGCAGAATTATCGACGCAGGAGTTGCTCGTTGAATGGAGTTCCTAAGCGTCCGGGCCAAGATGGCCCGGATATGTGTCAGGCTGGAATGCCTGACCTACTTCACGCCGTAGCGCTCGGCGAGTGCGTACTTTGCTTCGACGCCGATGAGATCATTGAATTCGTCGAAGGCCATCAGCTGCACTTCGGCGCCGAGCGTTGTGTCGTCGCGGCGAATTTTTTCGTAGATCGCAGCCAGGCCGTGCGCCGCGGCGAACAAGCCGGCCAACGGATACAAAATCAGATGGAATCCAAGCTCGGCGAGCTTCTGTTTCGGCAGCACCGGCGTCTTGCCTTTTTCGATCATGTTGGCGACGACAGGCGCCGGTGCGCGGCGGCCGATTTGCGCCATCTCATCCAGCGAATTCGGCGCCTCGACAAAGCTCGCGTCGGCGCCGGCGGCACGGGCTTCCGTCACGCGCGCAATTGCTTCGTCGAGTCCGGCGGCGGCTAATGCATCGGTGCGCGCGACGATAAAGAAATCAGCGCTCGCGCGCGTGTCGACCGCCGCGCGAACCTTGTCCAAATACTCCTCGCGATCGATGACGCGCTTTCCGCGCATGTGGCCACATTTCTTGGGCCACTGCTGATCCTCGAGGAAGCAGCCGGCCGCGCCGGCGTCGATCAGCTCGCGCACGGTGCGGATCACGTTGAGCGGGTTGCCGTAGCCGGTGTCGGCGTCGACGATGATCGGAATGCGGACCGACTTGCAGACCCGCCGGGCGCGCTCGACGATCTCGGTTTGCGTGAGCAGCCCCAGATCCGGCTCACCGATCGCGGTTGCGGACACCGAGTAGCCGGAAATAAAGGCCATCGGGAAGCCGGCCCGCTCGGCCAGCTTGGCCGAGAGCGTGTCGTAGACGCCCGGAAAAACCACGGCGCCGTGGCGGTCGAGAATGGCTTGAACGCGGGTTGGCATGGCGATGTGCGGGGTCGGGAGTCTTCAATACGGAAGGTAAATGTGCCAGGTAAAACGTACAGATTGTCGCGCAAGATTTGGTAACGCTCGCGACTCCCGACCCCTTCAGCTTCGCCGCGAAAAAGGGGTCGGGAGTCGAGGCGGTTTCTTGATCGTGCAATTAACCCGTGGTGCGTTAGAGCTAGTCACGGCGACGCCGGTTGAAGACTCCCGACCCCGCATATTGTGGCACGGCAATCCGAGCCGTGCCACTCTGCGAATTGGCCCAGTAATTGCATTTAGGAACGAGGCGTGGATAATCGAGCGCCAAACGGAATTTGCGCTGAATGTCGAAGATGGAGCGGTCACTTTGCCTTCGAATTCGTTGAAGGGAGGGTCGCGATGAAGCGGTTTGCATGCCTTTTGACCGTCGCGGCGGTCCTGCTATGGGCCGGCTCGCTGCAAGCACAGTCCTATACGGTTTACTACCCGGCCGCGCCGCAGACCGCCTATTACGGTTCGGTGCCCACGACCTCGTACTACGCCTCCTCGCCGACCACCGTGTACTACGGCGCGGCTCCGACGACGACCTATTACGCCTCGGCGCCAACCACGGTTTATTATGGTACTCCGCCGGGGATGACGTATTACGCGTCAGCGCCGACGACGGCGTACTATGGTGCTGCGCCGCCGGTGGTAACTTATTACCGGCCGCTTGTGGGACGGGGCATCACGCGAGTAGGCTATTACAGGCCGGCGGTGACGTACCCGGTGACCACGACTTACTACTCGGCGTTTTACCCGGGGTGGTAGCAAAGCGCCGAACAAGCCGAGGCGCGCAGCATTGCCCGACGTAAATCGACCTAAGCCCGCGGCAGGGCGACCGGCGCAATCTCGTCACGAGCCGCCGGTCGACCCGCGAGTGGCCCTCGCGCAGCAATATCTAAAAAAGGCCGAAGCCGAACTGGCGGAGAAGGAAGCGGCCCAGCCTCGATCGCGCCGCCGCGCGCACTCGGGCGGCGCCGGCCCGCGGCCATTCTCGCTGTCGATCGCGCCTTCCACGTTGATTCACATTGTGTTGGCGGCGCTGGCTTTCACGTTCGCGGCACTCGCCGTGACGTTGACCTACCACATGCTGCACGTGAATTTCGTGGTGGGCCGCGTGATTGCGCTGCCATCGGGAATCATTGCTGCGGCCGCGCTGAGTTACCTGTCGGTATGCTTTCTCGGCGTTATCGAATCGACGTCGATTGGCCATACGAACGTTGATGCGCTCGAGGGCGATTGGCGCGATTGGTTCTGGACCTTGCCGGCCACAGTCGGCATGCTGGCCGTGGCGGCCGCCGTCGGCTGGATTCTGAGCCTCGTGCTGCCGATCAACGTGTGGCTGCTCATCGCGATCTGCGCATTGCTGTTATACCCGGTGTTTCAACTTTCTTCGCTGGAGGCCGGCTCGCCCGTGGTGCCGCTCTCGCTGCCCGTTGTGCAATCGATCTCGCGGTGCCCACTCGCCTGGTTCGTGGTTTATGCGATATCGTTTGCGGTTGTCGGCGTTTTGTCGTTCATTGGCCGCTCCGCCTGGCGCGACCCGCCTTATGCGACGATTCTTGCCCTGGGGCCGCTGGTGGCGGTGGCCCTGTTTTTCTATGCCTGGCTGTTAGGCCAACTGGCACACCTCATCGGCACGGAGAACAAATCATGACGCGCGGCTCAAGCTTGTTCGTTGGTCCTGGTGCATTGGCTGTTGCGGCGATTGCATTTGCCGCGGTTGCCGGTTGCGGGGGAGCGCCGGCCAAAGCGCCGACCGCATACGCCGATTACAACTCGCCGGGCGGCACATTCGCCTGCCAGTATCCTGAAGGCTGGGAAGCGGACGGCGGCGGCAAGCGCGGTCTGGAATGGGCGAAGTTCACGTCCGGCTCGTCCGAAATTCGCGTCGACACGGGCGTCGCCGGCTCGCTCATGGGCGACATCGCAGGAACGCTGGGCGGTAAGACGGGCGAGGAAGAACTCGGGCCGGAATTCGAGCCGGTGCACGACGTGCACATCGCCGGCAAAGATTGGGCCGAGCGCGAATACAGCGGCTACAAGGAAGTCGGCGAACCAGCCGTGCTCGAGGCCTCCGTCGGGCCGGCGCGCAGGAGCGAATTCACTGCCAGCAGCACGTTTGGCGGAGGCCTGCACGGCTACCGGTCCACGATGCTCGGCCACGACAAAGCCGTGACGGTGATTTGCGTTTGCCCGGAATCGGATTGGAAGACGCTGCAGCCGGCCTTTGATCACGTGCTAAGCACGTTCAAGCGCGGGCAGGCGGAATAGCGCGCAATTCGACGGCAATGTGAAGATGGAAGCGAAATGAGGCTCTAGGCCGTGACAAGCCGCTTGCGGCTTAGCGTTTCCGGAACTCGGCGCGATACACCGGCTCGCCGCCCAGCCGCATGCGGCGCTCGAAGTGCGTGCGGTAGTCGAGGTCGTGCTCGGCGGGGCGCTCGGCAACCTCCAGCGGCCCGGCGAGCGGCGTGTGCTCGGCGATGAGCGCGAGCGTGGCGTCGAAGTAATCGCGCACGTCGCTCCAGAAGTGCAGGCGTCCGCCGGAAGCCAGCGTGCGCGACACGTCGCGCACGAAGCGCTCATTCATCACCCGGCGCTTGTGATGGCGCTTCTTCCACCACGGATCGGGAAAGTAAATATGCACGGCAGCAAGTGATTCGCTGGGCAGGAGTTCGCCGAACAGCCGCTCGGCGTCGCCCTCGATGACGACGGCATTGGTGAGCGAGTGCTTGGCCAGCTGGGCGGCTGCGTAGCGTGCATACTTCCGCGCGATCTCAATGCCCAGAAAATTGTGGCCGGGCTCGGCGGCCGCGGCCGACTGCAGGAACAGCCCTTTGCCGCTGCCCACCTCGATCTCGAGCGGCGCATCGCGCTCGAAGAGCGCGGCGGGGTTCCACGGCCGCGGCAGCTCCTGCCACGTTTTCAAGTGGCGTGACAGATCGAGCGCCGGATCGATTTTCCGCAAAGCGCGACGGGGCATGAGAGTGCCACGCTGGTGGACGTTATGCAAATGGATA
>DASXWB010000795.1:0-6197 GCA_036503915.1 Lacipirellulaceae bacterium
ACCTCGTCGGAGGGCACGGAGGACGTTCGCCGCAAACGCCGATGAATTTCGCTACCGCGGCCGATCGCGATGCCACACAAGAAAACGCTGCCACAAAGCCAGGCGAGCGGAGCGGCACGACCTGTCAGCGAGCGGATCGACCGCTGAGAAACAGAATCCGGACGCGTCGCTTGAAGCGCGGGCGGCTTTTCCGCCCGAGCGGCCCCGTTGGAAGCTCCATGATCTGTCGCGGTGAACGTTGCGCGGCTTGAATCCGTTGTGGTACGAATCGGTGCGTCGTCGCTACTTAAAGCGCCGTTGGCCGTGCTTGTTGCAATTGGCGTCAGGCGGCCTAAGACATTTACGGGCCAGTTTCCGATTGGCGGCACAAAGCATTTCACCAGCACAACCATCCACAGCGCGTAGGCGAGATGCGGCCAGCGACGCGCGAGGAATAAATTGATGATGCCGACAAACGAGCCAAGCAGCCCGATTTGCCAGATGTGGGTCCAGACGAGCGCCGACCAGTTGCCGCTTTCAACGATCATCTTGCTCCGCCTCCCATTTTTCGAGTAGCTCACGAAGCTGACGGGTCTCCTCGGCTGTGATGCCGCGTTCATGAATTAGATGCTGCCACAGCGCGAGTGGTTCCCCATCAAATAGCCGCTCGACAAGGTCGTCAATCGCCTCGCGGACGACCTGCCCGGCTGCGACGCGTGGGCAATAGAGTTTGTTACGACCCTGGCGACGAGTTTTTAGGTAGCCTTTCGCCTCCAGGCGCCGCAGATACGTTTGCACGGTCGAGTAGTCGATGTCCTTGCGCTCCGCGAGGGCGTCATACACCTGGCCGACGGTTGCTTCGCCCAGATCCCACACGGCTCGAGCAACATCCAGCTCGCCTCGCGAAATCGGGGGTCGCTTGGGCATCGTTTCTGCCTCGCGCACGTGTATCAGTACACTTGTACGTCAATGTACGTACATTTGTACTGTTGTCAAGCGGCGCGGTGCGAGATTTCTGTTTTCTATTGAAGCCTGCGACCCGTTGCATCGCGGCCATTTCGGGCAGCCGTCTCCGCGCGGCCGAAGTGCTAGCAACTTGTTTCGCCATTTGAAGTTAAGCTATGCGCTTCACCCACCGGCTGGTAGCATCCTGCCGTGCGATAGGCATCCAACCGAGCGAGTAATCTGCGTGCGGCTTGGTATTTTCCTTCCGAACTGGTTAGGTGACGTGGTGATGGCCACACCGGCGATTCGCGCCCTGCGCGAGCTTGTCGGCCCACAAGGGCGGCTCATCGGCATCATGCGGCCATATGTGTCTGATGTCCTTTCCGGCGCCAACTGGTTCGACGAAACGATTCTGTATGAAAAACAGTTGGGCCGCTTCGGCTTTGCTAGTCGTTGCGTTTATGACCGGCTTCGGTGCGCCGAGTTGGACCGGGTCGTGCTGCTGACCAATTCGCTGCGGACCGCTTGGATGGCGTTTCGAAGCGGCGCGCGGGAGCGGATTGGTTACGCCGGAGACATGCGTTCGTGGCTATTGACGAAAAGCTTCCCGCGGCCGCGAGCGCCGCTTGCTACGGTGGACGGTTATCTGCAGCTTGCTTCGGCCGCGGGCGCCAAAATTGAATCGCGCCGCTTGGAGCTGAAGACCACGGCGGCCGACGAGCGAGCCGCGGATATGGCCTGGGAAACACTCCGGCTGCCCTCCGCCGAACGGGTCGTCCTGCTGAATTCGGGCGGCGCTTACGGTGCGGCCAAGCGCTGGCCGGCAGAGCATTTTGCCGAGCTTGCTCGGCGAATCGTTTTCGACGCCGGCTATCCGGTGCTGGTTAATTGCGGACCGGCTGAGCGAACCGTTGCACAGGAAATCGAAGCTTTGGCAGACGACCCGCGAGTTGTCAGCTTGGCGCGATTCGATGAGTTGCCGATCGGACTTACAAAGGCCTGCATTCGCCGCAGCCGCGTCGTGGTGTCGACCGATAGTGGTCCCAGGCATATCGCGATCGCGTTCGGCAAACCGGTTGTCACGCTGTTTGGGCCGACCGATCCCGCCGCGACGGCGATTGATTATGACCGCGAGACCTGTTTGTCGCTGTGGCTGGATTGCCAGCCGTGCATGGCTCGCGAATGCCCGCTCGGGCATCATCGCTGTATGCGGGAGTTGACCGTTGAAACCGTTTACGCCGCGGTTCGGCAAGTGCTGAATGAGGAGATCGCAACCGACGCGGCTTAATTGCATGAGACTGCTCTTAGTCAACGCGAAACCTTCGCTTGCAGATTGCCTGGCCGCCGTGAGCAGCCTCGAAGTTTCGTTGCTCTGGCCGCGACGGCATCACTTCACGTCGGTTCCGCCGCCTGTGCGCGTCGAGCCCATGTATTACGCTGGCGGTGCGAAGCTCAATCTGCGCGCGGCCTGGCAATTGCGGCGGCTGATCGCGCAGTTTCGCCCGGATGTTGTGCACGCTTTCTATGGGCGCGCGCTTGCGCACGTTGTACTAGCTGCAACCGGCCTGCGCAACCGGCCGCGAATCGCCTCATTTCGCGGAATCACGGCAACGCTCGCGCGCTTGAACGCGGGCGACTGGATCAGCTACTTGCACCGAAGCGTGGATGCACACGCCTGCGAGTCGGAGGCGGTTCGGCAATCGCTCATTGCATCGGGCGTCCGCGCGGATCGCTGTTGGGTGACCTACAACACGATGCGCATGCGGCCGGCGCAGCGGCCCGGACGGGCTGCTTTGCGACAATTCGGCATCCCCGCGGGCGCGTTCGTCATCGGCACGATGGCGACAATGCGGCGCGTCAAAGGGATCGACATCTTGCTGCGCGCCGCTGCCCAGTGCGCCGACCTCGACGACATGTATTTGCTGCTGATCGGCGATGTCGTTGATCCTGAAATACGGGAATTGGCCGCAAATCCGCTCCTTCGCGACCGCGTTCGGATGATTGGCCACCGCGCCGACGCATCGGAGCTCATCAGCGGCGCCGATATTTTCGTCATGCCGTCGCGCTCCGAGGCACTCTGCCAGGCGCTTCTGGAAGCAATGCACCAAGGCGTGTGCCCGCTGGTGAGCGACGCCGGCGGGATGAAGGAAGTAGTGCGGCACGAACGCGAAGGCCTCGTGTTTCCAAGTGCGGACTTTAACGCCTTGGCAATCGCCGTTCGACGCCTGCATGCGGATCGCGCGCTCATCGGGCAATACGCGGCCGCCGCCCGCCAACGGATCGCATCTGAGTTCACGGCCGAAAAAATGGCTGAACATTGTGTCACTATGTACCGCGAACTGCAGGGTTGCCGCGGTTCGCGTGAGGCCGCATAAAGCATCTTTTGAAGTCTTGCTGCCCCAAGCGCTTTCGCCCATGCTGGGGCGATGTTTGAGCTTTACCCGCAGGTCGAGTACACGCTCGCGGCGACGCAGCTGATTCTCGCGATGTCGGGAATGGGGGCCACGCTTACGCTGGCCCAATTCCACGCGATCGTGCGCCGGCCGCAGCCGGTGGCGCTCGTGCTCGTGCTGCAGTATGTGGTGTTTCCGGTCGTGGCGGCGGCTGTGGCGCGCTTGGCGAACTTGCCGCCGGGAGTTGCGCTGGGGCTGGTGCTCATGAACGCCGTGCCCAGCGGCTCGTTCACGAACGTGATGACGTATCTCGGCCACGGTCATGTGACGCTCTCGATTGTGATGACCTGCGCTTCGACGGCCGTGTCGTTCGCCGCGACGCCGCTCGTGATCGACTGGCTGACGGCTGCGGAGCTGCCGGCCGATTTTCATATTCCCCTCGACAAGACGTTGTACCCCGTCGTTATGTTTCTGTTGTTGCCGCTCGCGGCCGGCATGCTCATTGCCCGGTTCTGGCACAAGGGCAGGCACGCGTTTGCGAAGTGGGCCGTGCGCGCGAGCCTCGTGCCGCTGGCGATGATCATCATCGGCTCCTTGGGCAGCGGGCGCATCGACGTGACCGAGTATGGCTGGCGGCTTCCCATTTTGATCATCGTTTTCATCTATGCGACGCTGATTCTCACGCGGCGCCTGGCCCTGCTGATCGGCTACAACTGGGCGGACGCCTTTACGATGGGGATTGAAGTGGCGCTGCGAAACGGCAACCTGGCGATTGCCCTGGTGGCGAGCCTGTTTCCGGCCACGCAAAAGGACGACCCGATTGGGCGCGGCGTTTTCTTTGTGACGCTGTTTTCGGCGGGGGCGGCGCTGGTGCTGTGCATGATCTCGGTCGGCTGGCGGCGGTTTCAACTGGCGCGGCGGGCGGGGGCGGATGACTAGCGGTCTGTCATCTGTGAAATGATGGCTGACGTTCACTGCGGCTGCGAGCACTGCTGGACCACCCTTCGGGCGGTGCCCAGCCAGCAGTGGCACCCCATCAAATCGTGTCACGGCGGATTCCGGGCGAATGCGGTCGCTCAGGTGGTCTGGAGGCGGTTGAATTTCGCCCCGGCAAATATTTTTCTTTTTTCCGGTGAGGCGAAATTCGGCGAATATCGCCCCAGGGCGGCGCGCGCAAGTTGTTTGCTGACTGCAAGTTCGTACGCGGAGGTGGGGCAAAATTGGCTGAATTTCGCCTCGGGGGGGTGACAAAAACCCCCCGAGGTGAGGCGAAATTGGTCAGGCGAGCGGTCGGTCCACGCAGGCGAGTTTCTCCGCAAACGCGCAATCTTCCATCCGAGTGTTCGCCACGGCGAATCTTCGATCGGAGACACTCGGCTACGTGCATGTCCGCCTCGGCTCGGCGTACCCACTGGGCTCAGATGTCCAAAACTCCTCCCACTGGGTTTTGAGCGCCATTGTTTAACGGGCGGCAAGGAATCAAGCACATTTTGCTATGCACGTTTCGGAGTAACTGGCCTACGTAGTGGTCAATGACTGTTGAAATTGTGTGTCCGAATGGCCGTTTTATAACCGGGGCTAGCGCCCTGCGGCTGATTCGAATTAGCCGGCACGCGCTAGCGTCCGGTTCGTATGGCTCATTGCCACAAATTCGAGTGTCATTGACCAGTAGGTCAGATGTCCAAAATTCCCCACACATACTTTTGGACATCTGAGACGTTTTGACACACCGAGCAACCCTGTTCCGTCGGCGCGCAGCGGCAGCGCAGGCGCTCCGATGAACGAACGGCTACTGGTGCTTGGCCAAAAGCTGAGAGCTAACAGTTTCGCAACGTGACGTGTACATTAGCATACTAGGTGGCCGAAAACAAGAAGCAAGTCGTTTTTGAGATCAACGGGAAGAAAAAGCGCATGCGCGCGGCGGGCAGAAGAAGTTTGGAATTGGCCACAGAATATGGTACGCTCGACGCGGGGCGTGCTGCGCGGACGAAGTAGTCCCTTGAGCGTCGCGCAAAGACCAGAGGCGCTTCCTCGCACTTTGTTACCATTCGGCATGCTCGGATACCTGCGAATCGCCGTGACCGCGCTCGGCCTCTCAGCGTGTGTGCTGCTCGTCGCGCTGTGGGTGCGAAGTTACTTTGGAAACGACTTTGTGTTTAAGCGACTCGCTACGCGTGAGATTACCGTGCAAACGAGCCGGGGCGCTCTCAATGTTTGGAGTATCAGTCCGGCGCCCCAGTTGCCGTATGAAAACATCGATTGGAGCATCGGTCGCGACTGGAGCGGGTCGAATGCCGTGGCGTGGAATTTGGGGGATGGCACTCCGGTGCGGGAGTGGTTTGGATTTCGTTTCGGATGGTCGTCAAGGAATTCGGTCGTATCCATTCCATTTCTGGCGATCGTTTTGCCGCTGGCTCTCGCGGCCGCGCTGCCATGGACGAAGCAGCGATTCAGCCTCCGCACGCTGCTCATCGCCACGACGCTGTTTGCGGTGGTGCTGGGAATAGTCGTTGCGATGTAGCACGCATCGGCAGACACATCAGACGGCTACACGACGCATTCTGGCCAGCAGAAGAAAAAAGTGAGTGCGCGCTGGCGTGCGAAAGAAGTTTGGAATCGGCCACCGTATGTGGTAGGCTCGACGCGGGGCGTGCTGCGCGAGCCTTTTCTTCAAGGATGGGCTGCGGAAAGTTAAAAAAGCTGCGTCCCGAATGGCACGTGAACTTTCGTAAGTCGTGTCGTGGCAAACTGATCTGGATTGAAAAGGCCGTCCTTGCCAAGAGGGTGTTGTGAAACTCACTCACTCTCGGCAAGGAGGCCAATATGTTGAGTTCATTTCGCGCCGCCGTCAGAGCGGCCCGCCGTGACGAGCAGTTGTAC
>DASXWB010000796.1:0-2217 GCA_036503915.1 Lacipirellulaceae bacterium
GTACAGCAATCTCACTTCGGGTGACTTCCAGGAATGGCAGCTTGGCTTTGAGCTTTCGATGCCAATTGGGTTCCGCTTGGCGCACGTGGCGGCGCGCAACGCCGAGTTGCTGCTTGCGCGTGAGCGTGCTCTCTTGCGGGATCAGCAGCGCGAGATCGTGCATGAAGCGGCCGACGCGATCGCCGAGATGGATCGCTCCTACGCTGTGCTGCAGTCGAGCTACAACCGGCTGGTGGCGAGCCAGGACCAACTTCGCGCCGTCGAGGCCGCGTTCGAAGCGGATAAGGTGCCTCTCGACTTGCTGCTCGACGCCCAGCGCCGGCGGGCCGAGGCGCTTGTCGACTACACGCAGAACCGAGCTCGATACGCGGTCGCTCAGAAGAACGTGCATTTCGTGAAGGGCACGCTGCTGGAATATGATGGCATCTACCTGGCGGAAGGGCCCTGGCCGGGCGAAGCCTACGAGGATGCGGCGAAGCGCGAAGCTTCGCGCAGTGCGCCGCGGCCGCTGAATTACGCGTCGTCGAAATCGCAGGCCGTGAGCATCGGGCCGCATGCACAGCATGTTGACGAGTCGGCAAATCTTCTACATGAGGCGCCGGGTCATCCCGAGTTGGAAGAGATACAGCCATTTGACATGCTCGACATCGCGCCGCCGCCGGGTGAACAGCCGCTTCCGCCGCCGGCCGGCGACTACCTGCCGCCGCCGGAGTTGGGTGCGTTAACTGCGCCATCCGCAGCGACCGCCTCGGCTACTCCTGACGCCGTGATTCCCGCATTCACAATTCCAGCGCCTGGTAATCCCGTGGCCGTGACGCCCACGGCGCATGTTGCGCCGGACGTCACCGGTCGATCGGCCGATGAATCAATCCAGCCCGCGGCCGCGGAGTTGCGACTGCCGCCGACGGCCACGCCGTAGTATCTTGTGGGAGGACGTTACTTCACCTCCCATTAGTCCAGATTCAAGGCATCGTGCCGCACGATCGTGGCATGCTCTCGTCGCGACTATTCTGGAAGCTGCTTATCGCCTGCGCGGGGCTGAGTCTTGTCGCAGCAATCGCGTTGGCGTTTGCTCGCGCCGATTGGTTTTGGGCGCTTCTGGCGTTGGTGACCTTGGGCGCGCTTGCTCTTGCCTATTGGCTCGTTTGGCATGTCATTCGTCCGCTGGCGTCGCTCATCAAGGCCGCCGAAGCGATTGCTTCGGGCGATTACACGCATCGCATATATATCGGTAATCGCGATGAACTGGGCGCGCTCGCCCGCACGTTCAACCGCATGAGCCAAGAGCTGGGCGCGCGGATGACGCAGCTCAGCCAGACGAGCGACCGCCAATCGACCGTGCTGGGCGGCATGATCGAAGGCGTCATCGCCGTGGATGGCCGGCAGCGGATCGTGCTCGCCAACCGGGCCGCGGGGCGGCTGTTCGACTTCCGCCCGCCCACGGCCGAGGGCCGCGCGCTTTTGGAAGTGGTTCGCAATCACGCCGTGCATGAGGCGGTCACCAAAGCCATCAAGACGCGCCTGCCGCAGCGGCTGGAAACAAAATCCGGTCTCCAGCATCCGGGCTTCGGCGAGCTCAGCCGAGCCGCAACTAGCATCCAGCATCTCGATGTTCATGTGCAGCCGCTGCCGGGCGAGCCGTGCCCCGGCGTCGTGCTCGTGATGCACGATACGACCGAGCTTCGCCGGCTCGAGTCGCTGCGGCGCGATTTTCTGGCCAATGTTTCGCATGAGCTCAAAACGCCGCTCAGCTCGATCAAGGCCTATGCCGAAACGCTTCGCAACGGCGCGATGAACGACCCGGGGGCGAGCCAGCGGTTTTTGGCTCGGATCGAAGAGCAATCCGACCGGCTGCATCACTTGATCCTCGACATGCTCATGCTTGCGCGGATCGAGTCCGACCAGCAGGCGTTCGAGATCGGGCCGGTGGATGTGGCGCAGGTGGCGAGCGGCTGTCTGGAAAACCGGAGGCAAGCCGCCGAGGCGAAACGAATTCAGTTGGAAATACAGCCAAACGAATCGATATGTCGCGTGCGGGCGGACTACGAGGGGCTGCGCGAGATTCTGGACAATCTCATCGACAACGCGATCAAGTACACGCCGGAGGGAGGCAAGGTGAGCATAGCTTGGAGCACCGATCAGGGAGCGGGGAGCGGGGAGCAGGGAGCGAGGAGCCACCCAGAGGGTACCCGGCAAGGAGCAAGCATCGAGGATCCA